>JBKPJS010000400.1:0-6249 GCA_046730815.1 Acidobacteriota bacterium | reverse complement strand
CCTCAGCACCGTCGGTGATGTGGACAAGATGGCCGCGGATGCGGCACGTTTACTTGCCGACGACAAACTGCGTCAGGAGATGGGCCGGCGCGCACGCCAATCGGCAATCGATCGTTATCGCACGGACGTCGTGATTCCCCAGTACATCGATTTCTACGAGCAGGTGATGGGAAAATCCGTGTAATCTGTGGTTATGTCTTCCCTGATTGTCGGCACCGCGGGTCACATCGATCACGGAAAGAGCGCCCTCGTGCGCGCCTTGACCGGCACCGATCCCGACCGTCTTCCTGAAGAAAAACGACGTGGCATTACCATCGATCTCGGCTTCGCGGATCTCGAGCTCGATGACCTCCGCCTTGGCTTCGTTGACGTTCCTGGTCACGAACGTTTCATCAAAAACATGTTGGCCGGTGCACACGGCATCGATTTGCTTGCGTTAGTGATCGCTGCGGATGAAAGTGTGATGCCGCAAACTCGCGAGCACTTCGATATCTGCCGCTTGCTGGGCGTGCGCAATGGCCTGGTGGTGATCACGAAGAAAGATCTGGTTGATGAAGAGATGCTCATGCTTGTTGAAGATGAAGCACGAGAATTGATCGCTGGATCTTTCCTGGAAGACGCTCCGATCATTGCCGTGAGTTCCCGGACGGGCGCCGGCGTTGATGAGTTGAAACTTCGGCTAGCGGAGTTGGGGAAGCGTGTTCCTCCACGGTCGCTTGATTTCACCACACGTTTGCCCATTGATCGCGCGTTTTCGATGAAAGGATTTGGATCGGTCGTCACGGGTACATTGATCTCGGGAAAAATCACAGAAGGCGACGTGCTCGAGTTGTTGCCTGCAAAGGTTAATGTAAGAGTGCGCGGATTGCAGGTTCACAACAAGCCCGTCCATGACGCGCATGCTGGGCAGAGAACTGCCGTGAACCTCGCCGGGATCGACACTTCGCAGATCGAACGCGGCATGGTGCTGGCTCCCGCAGGTCGTCTGCGGCCAACGCAAGTCGTCGATGTTTGGATCGAGGTGTTACCGGGTGCTTCCCGCGCATTGCGTTCGCGCTCACGAGTGCGTTTCCACATCGGCGCCGCGGAAGTGTTAGGTCGAGTAAGAGTATTGGAAGGTTCGTCTCAAATTACGCCCGGGAAGAGCGGTCTGGCTCAATTGAGACTCGAAGCTCCTGTCGTCGCATTGCACGGCGATCGTTTTATTCTGCGAAGTTATTCTCCGGCTGAAACAATTGCGGGCGGTGTGATACTCGATCCGTTTGCTGTTAAGCGTCGTGGACGAGAGATGGAGCACACGCTGCAATTGCTTCAATTGTTGATGCACGACGATCGTGCGGCGAAGTTTACCGGCTTCGTTCGAGCATCCGGTGAGCGAGGCTTGAGAATGGCAGATCTTGCCGCCGCGACAGGTTGGACTAACGAGGTTCTTGCGAAAGTAGCGTCACAAGTCGAGACAGAAGGATCGGTGATAGATACCGGAGGCGTTTACCTCGCGCGTGAGAGTTTCGAGCGTCTTAGTCAGGCGGTCGTGGCTGAGCTGGAACGGTATCACAAGCGCGAACCGCTGGCCCGTGGAATGTTGCGGGAGACTTTGCGAGAGAAGGTGTTCGCCCATTCATTGCCGGAGCTATTCGCCGGAGTTATTGCCAGACTCGAGGCTGCCGGCAAAATTATTTCAGAGAAAGACATCGTCCGTTCGAGCCGGCATAGCGTGGGCTTGTCTGAGCTGGACGCCGACTTGAGCAAACGCATTGAACAACTCTATCTGGCAGCGGGAGTCGAGGCGCCTTCAATTGACGAAGCGATGACGAAAGCCGGTGTGGGAGCCGCTCAGCGCGTTCAGGCGCGCAAGCTTCTCCAACTGCTTATCGACGGGCGGAAGCTGTTGCGAATCCAGGGCGAGATGTTTATGCATGCGCAAGTGGTGAAAGATCTTAAAAGTAAATTGCGTGATTACGCTTCCCAGCACGAGCCCGAACGGTTAATCGATGTGGCCGCCTTCAAAGATCTGGCAGGCGTTTCGCGCAAATACGCTATTCCGTTACTGGAGTTTTTCGATCGCGAGCAAGTCACCCGCCGCGCCGGGGATAAAAGACTGATCCTGAAACCCCGGTAAACCTCCAGCCACAAAGAAGCACAAAGGGTTTGCGTTGATTTTGTGCCTTCGTACTTCTTTGTGGCAAATATCAGGTTGCATTCCCTCATGCCCGGCGTTAACATGCAGCCATAAATTGGCGCAAAATAATCGGCTTTTTCCTTAACCTTCATAATTCAAACACCTGGCCGGAGGTTCAAAATGAAAAGCCTGAAAGATATTCTGGCGATACTGGTGGGCATAGCGTCGGCCATCGGGGCGATCTTTTATTTCTACAAGTTTGTGACCGATCCGAACCCCGCCGGCGGTCACACGTCAGGGTGGATCGCGCTTGGGCTGGCGGCAATCGCCTTTGTTTGTGGTCTGATATACTTCCTGGGCCACGTAAACAAAGAGGAAGAGATACACATAACGCAATAGCGGCGCTGACTCGTTATTGATGGCGGGCCGATACTAATTGACCCGGCTGTACAAATTCGCGCTGCTTCCCGACACCATATTGGACGCCGTTTGTGCACATACCAGAGCGGCTTACGTGCGCAGACGGCGTTCGTTTTTTGTACAGGATTGACAGGATTTACATGATTTCAGATGAATAACGAAGGAGAGACTTCACAGAAATGTTCCCACTCCTGTTGATGCTTTTGCAGCAGCTTCGGGCCACGCCGCCAACCTTCTTTTTTCTGGTCACCCTGGTGTTGTTGATTGGTGGAGGCGTTGGCTGGTTAATCGCTTCCGTCCTTGGTTTCGCCCGGTCGCCCGCTTTCGGACCATCGGCGCGCTGGTTTTCTTACGCGGCTGTTTGCCTGACGATTTATCACCTTCACTTCCTGCTCTTCGGCGTGTTTGTGTTTCTCGGAGTGAGCCAAAACTCAGTTGACCTCAGTATGGCGCTGGGAGTCGGAGCGTTCTTTAATCTGTTTGTGGTGCTCGGCGCGGTCTGTGCGATCATGGGCTTTGTTAGAATGACAAGTCCCAGATAGGCATCACTTATTAAACTCGCATTGATGAATACGAAAGTGTTTGTGGGTGCCGCGCTTGTCCTCGTCGGAAGCGCGGTTCTGTTTTTAGTTGCCTCACCAAACGTCGCTACCAACCCTCCTAAGAATCAATTCATTCGGCAACGAGGCGGGCGCTTCGTTATTGGTCAACAACCGTTTCGATTTGTAGGCGCCAACGTCGCAGTAATGTATCGCGACGAAGATCGCGAACGCATGCCGGAGACATTGCGGCAGGCGGCACAGGCTGGAATCAAAGTTGTGCGTGTGTGGGCATTCGGTGAGGGCGGTCCAAACGACGTGAAACCGATGGCTGATTTTGAAGACTGGCCGCGCCATCATTCGTTCCGGCTCGCTCCGGGACAGTGGAACGAAGAGGCTTTCGTGCATCTCGACAAGGTGATCGCGGAAGCTGCGAAGAACAAAATTTACGTGCAACTGTGTTTAGTGAACTGGTGGCGCGACACCGGCGGCGTGACGCAGTACTTGCGCTGGGCGGGAATCAATGACGCTGCCGACGATAGCTATAAATTCGGCATCAACAATGACAAGGCGATTCTCTTTTACTCGAACCCCGAAACACGACGCCTCTATCGCGAACATCTTGAAAAACTTGCGACACGACAGAATACGATTACGGGTGTGGTCTATCGCGACGATCCGACGATCTTCGGTTGGGAATTGATGAATGAAGCGCAGGTGATCACGGGTCGTTGGGCTGAAAGACGCGCGTGGTTCGCGGAGATGAGCGCGTATCTGAAATCGTTGGATCCAAACCACCTGATTGCGCCGGGCGCCTGGGGTTATCGCTCTTCGTCTGAACGCCGTGAATGGCTGGCGGATCACGCCATTCCGACGATTGACTATTGCGACGTGCACAGTTACCCGCGTGACGACCACAATACTTTTGTCGATTCGCCGGCAGCGTTGAAGGAGTTTATTGAGAACCGGTCTGCCGCGGCGTTCTCAATTAGAAAGCCGCTCGTGTTTGGCGAATTTGGAATGGGCGTGGAGGGTTACAACGGCGCTTCGCAAGTGGATTGGTACAGAGCGTTTTTCGAAGGAAACGTACAGGTGGGATCGGCGGGTGCGATCTTTTGGATTATAACGCCCGATGTGCGGCGTGGTTATGGCGTCACTTATTCAACACCTCGTGACAAGGAGTTGCTGGCTGAGATCGGGCATGCGTCGCAGATGTTTGCAACACTTGAATCAGCCGAGCCGCCGGCGCGCTTACAAGAGCCTGCGCGTCATCTGATACCGCGACAATTTGCATGGTCGCGTGCCGCTAGTGATGCAGCCACGTTGCCGCAGATGATTGTCAGGGAAGACAAGTCGATTCTCTATCAATTCAAGCCGCAGATGGCGAGTGCCGAACGCTTTGAGAAAATTGGTGAAGGCCCGGGTTACATCTGGGGATTCGGATCCGGTTATCTCGAATACACCGTGCCCGAGCGAGCTGATCGTCGCCAGGTGAGCGAGATTATTGTACGCGCTCACATTCAACCCGTGTTGGAGGTCGATGCGCCGCCCGGGTTTGTGAAGACGCGCGTCACGCTTTTTATGGCGGGGTGGAACGGCGGCTCGCGACTGATTCCGGTGGAGCCACAAGGGCAGCCGATCATTCAGGAGTGGCGTTTGACGGGGAGACTTCTGCGTCTACGGGCCATGCGCGGCTTGCCCCTGACGATTCGTTTTACAGTCACACCCGAATCCGACTGGCTCTACGGTGTTAACATCTCAAACTGGCCCGATGGTTATGACGCGAAGGACGCGAAGCCCGTCGAAGTCGAACTGCGCCACTAAGATTAGCCACAAAGAAGCACAAAAACTCACAAATGCATTTGAGGAATTAATCCTTGCTAATCGTTCTGAGCCTTGTGTGCTTTCTTGTGGCTGCTAACGCGTGAGGGCGGTGAGAGAGGTTTGATCTAGTTCGTAGATTTTGGCGGAGGGCACTGAGCCGAGTTTGAGATCTGCGATGGGGACGGCGTGTTCGCGGAGGGCGGAGGTGAGAGCGTCGTTGCTGAAATAACGGCGACCGCGAGCGACGATTATGAAGTCTCCGACGCCGAGTTGTTTCAGTGCTTCCGGATCTGACAACGACAAGGAGACTAGATCCGGCCGCGATGCACGCTCGCAATAATAAGAAGCCAGCGAAGGACTCTCGCTCGCGACGCGCGCGCCAGGTCGAGCGCGACTCGCTATCTCAGTCATTACCTCGCGCATACTCGCATCGTAAAACTCGTCGTGTGGAAAATAGTAGCCGGCCCATGTTGTCCCGCCGCCGAGTGAGTTTGTGAATAAACGAAAGTGTGGCGCAGCCTGGGCCGAGCTAATTACTGACGCCGTGATGACTATCACCGCAAGTGATGCCGAAAGGTAACGTTTCAAATCGAAGCCGGCGATGCGATTGGCTAACCACCGCCCGGAAAACTGAATTCCCAGTGCGCTCGTGATCAAAACCGCTGGGAGCACCGTCGTGTAATAACGCGTGAACTTGCCACCAGGAAAACAGAAAGCCACCACCCACAACATTAACCAAAAGAGAATAAAGTAGCGTCCATCGCCGAGTTTGCGTCGAAACAACAGCGGCAGACCAATCACGAACCCCAGCACAGTTAACAGCGGAAGCTTGACGGCGGTGAAGACTAGATAGAAGTAGACCGGAATGCCGCTAAGCCAGTCGTCGAAACGTTGCGTGTAGAGCCGGTTCATGAATTCATATCCATCGTGGCTCACACGTTTGCCGCCTGCGAACAGGCCCATTTGGCGCCACGTCTCCGGCAGTAGAATCGTTGGACTCAACACCAGGAACACAAGGCCCATGATGGCGAAGAATATCAGGATGCGTTTATGGCCCAACCGCCAACGAGTTTCCGGAAGCCTCTGAAACATCCAGTAGTAACATATACTGATCGCGAAGAGGTGCGGAACGTACTTCGACGCGACCATAGCTCCGTAGCAAGCAGCAGTGGCCCAGTAGTACTTAGTCGGATTGCTATCAGTGCTTTCCGCGACGCGCTGTCCACGCAGCCAAAACACGTTAGCCAGAAGGAAGAAGAAAAGCAGAAACGAGTCTTCTTTGGCGATCCGGTTGAACCCGATGCCACTCGGATCGAAGGCCCACAAGGCAGCGCCAATCAGAGCGAC
>JBKPJS010000399.1:0-3201 GCA_046730815.1 Acidobacteriota bacterium | reverse complement strand
AGCTCATTCCCGGTCGCAGTGCGCTTTGAATGTCTTCCGGCAAATCCCTGAGTTCGAGCGTGACTTTGAATTCTTTCGCTTCCTGGACGTTCACCCGGTTCGACAAACCACCAGTCGCGTCAGACTTCGAGATCGCGAGGGGATTCTTCTGCGTGACGACTGCTTTGAGCTCTTTGTCGCCAAGTGCGTCGACTTTGACCTTGGCTTCCTGGCCCACCTTCACATTGTTGATTTCCGTTTCGTCGACGTTCACTTCGACGTTGATCTGCGACATGTCGGCGATCGTCATCAACGGCGTTGTAGATAGACCAGCGACAGCAAACTCACCGACGCGAGTAGGAATATCGGCGACCACTCCGTTCAGAGGCGACAACTGCGTTGCCTTTGAACGCTGGCTTGTCTGGCCTCGCAACATCGCTTGCTGCTGGCTGGCGCGCATCTCAGACGACTTGATGCTCGTCTGCGCGTCCTTCACGGCGATTCGTTGTTGAGTCGCGCGTTCTTGCGCTTCTTTGACCGCGATCTTTTGGGCTTCGAGATTAGCCTTGGCTGTTTCCAAAGCGATCTTGGCAGTCTCGTAACGGTCACGAGCAGTGTCGTATTCAAATCGGGAGGAAACGCCGGCTTCGATCAACTCCGTGTAGCGTTTGAGCTCGCGTTGCGCTGTGTTTACGTCAACCTGGGCGCGATCGACTGCGGTTTGAAACGAGACTACTTGTTGCTTCGCGGCGGCAACCGCTGCTTCTGCAACGATCAGCGACTGTTGCGCGGAGTTGACAGCGTTCCGCGCGTTTTGCACGTCGTTGATTGACGCCTGCGTGGCCGCCCATTGAGCTTCCTGGTTTGATTGCAATTGCGTCGGATCGACGCGTACGAGGGGCTTGCCCTTGGTGACCTGGTCGCCCGCGGTGACGTAGATCTCCTCGATGCGGCCCGGAACCTCGCTGGTCAGCTTGATATAGCGTATCGGGCGCACTTCGCCGGAGGCGGTTACGGTCTGCTTCAGTTCTGGTCTGACGTTGAGCTTTACGGTGATTACCTCGGGCTCTTCCTTGCGGCTCGCGATCACGCTGACGATCACCACGATTGCCAGAACTGCCACCACAACGACGCCGATAATGATCTTCTTTTTGCGACTAACTGCCATCTTTAATTCCTCTACCTGGGGGCCTTAACTTCTTGAGAAGTAGCTTCTACGTGGAAAGTTACCAAACTGTTTCATTTAAGAGCAACTTGCCAAAGGGCCAAGTTCCTTGCCAAAGGGCCAAGTTCTAAGACGCTAAAACTCGGTCAGTTATTAACAATTGACCCCGAAGACGTAAGAAAGTTCCAACCACAAAAGTCAGCGGCAATCATTTTGTGGCTTTTGTGCTTCTTTGTGATTAGAAGATGCGTTGGCGCGTTAAGAGCGTTTCGCGCTAAAATGACTTGCTTTGTAACGACGATGATTACCTGCGACCGCTGCAAAACAGAAAATCTCGATGGCTCGCAGTATTGCGACGAATGTGGTGCGCCATTGAGGCCAAACGGTCGCCCGAATCCCGTCCAGAAAAGGCCCGCGCCCGGAGGTAACGGCAATCACGCTCCTTCGCCGAACCCTCATCCCGAATTTGCCGGGAATCGCGTCTCCGCAGGCTTGAGTCTTTCGGGATTAAGACCCACTCCCAAGCCGCACGCCCGGCTCGTGATCGAAAAAGGACGCTCGACCGGAAAGCAGTTCATGTTGAGTGACGTTGAAGCCCAGATCGGACGTTGGGACGCTGACGGTGGAATCTTCCCCGACGTGGATCTCGACACAGACGATCCCGAAGCCAAAGTCTCTCGCCGCCACGCACGCATCACGCTAAGCAACGGTCAATATTTTCTCGAGGATCTAGGATCTACAAACGGTACGTTCATCAATCGCGGCAAGAGATTACCCCCCGGACAGCGTCAAGCATTATGTGACGGCGATGAAATCATCGTCGGAAAAACGTTTCTGCGCTTCCACATTGTGAAATAGATGGCTGAGTGTAACGTATGCGGTGCCCGCATATCCCCTGGTGAACACTTCTGCGGTAATTGCGGCACGCAGCTCGCCCCGAGCGCAACGGAGTTGAAGACCCTCGCTGCCACTCTTGGCGACGAGGTCGACGTGCAGACCATCGACGAAGCAGCAGCGCCAGCCGAGGCACATGAGCCCTCAGGTAGTCTGGAAACGGCGGTTGTCGACTCTCCGGATACTGAAGAATCGGCAACTCCGATATCCTCGGCCTCACTTGGCGGCTCGTTTACAGATAGTATTCCGGGAAAGACCTCGACGCCCAAAGAGAGTACAACCGGCGGTCATCGCCCCGCAGTCAAACAACTCGCCGCCAACACAGTATTGAATGGCCGCTATGAGATCGTGCGCAGGATCGGTGGCGGCGGAATGGGCGCAGTCTATCTCGCCAAGGATCGCAATCTTGGCGATGCGCCGCGCGCAGTCAAGGAGATGGTTGAGTCGCACCTCGATCCGGCGCAGCACGAAAAAGCGATCGGAGACTTCAAACGCGAGTCGCTGCTGTTGACGTCTCTCGAACACCCATCAATCCCGACAATCTACGATTACTTTTACGACGAGCCGTTGGGTCGGTTCTACCTCGTGATGAAATACATTTCGGGTGGCGACCTCGCCTCAAGAATGCGTGCGGCAGTTGGCGGCAGACTTGACGAAAAGACAGTCACCGATTGGGGCATGCAGGTAGCCGACGTGCTTGACTATCTCCATTCACGACCGAAACCGATCATCTATCGCGATCTCAAGCCGGCGAATTTGATGATCGACGGCAACACGGGTCGTGTGATGCTAATCGACTTTGGTATTGCGCGTTGGGTGTCGCAGCAGGAGAAAGGCGTGACGGCAGTTGGCACGATGGGCTATGCGCCTCCGGAGCTCTTCAGTGGACGAGTGCAACCTGCGTCTGACGTGTACAGTCTCGGCGCCACGATGTTTCATCTGTTGACCGGAGCAGATCCGCAGGACAATCCGCTGCTGATTTTTGACTTCGCGAAGAACCCTAGACCACGCCAGATCGCGCCGTCTATCTCGACGGAGATGGAGCAGATCCTCATGAGGACCGTCGAATACAGGCCCGAGGATCGTTACCGGACTGCCGGCGAATTGAGAAACGAGCTCGCGGTCCATTTGGAAAAGTTGATGTCGGGACGGGTGAGCTACGG
>JBKPJS010000398.1:0-11739 GCA_046730815.1 Acidobacteriota bacterium | reverse complement strand
GCTGATGCAGCGATCAAGGAGGGTGGGGCGTCACCTGCCCCCTCACAGAACGGCGACGCCCCCGGGGCCCCACTTCTGGGCGTTGCGAGGCCCCATTCGATAGCCGCTTTATATCGGCCATAAAAGGACTCCGCAACGTTTTAACTAACACTCCGATCAGCAAAAAATGATGCAAGAATTTTCTATATAGAAACATGGACACACCACTACTGCCTCGCTAATTAATGCGAGTCGTCTTAATGTTTGGGGAAGCCTGAGGTCGCCTTAGCTGACCAGGCTAGTGGCCGTCAGGATGACGGTTGTAGTGATAGTGGTGGTTGAAGTCGTTCCGCCGGATGTAACGCCGGGAAATTGTATTTGGCCGGCAGACGCAGAAACCGCCAGCGCCAACGTAAGGATCGCTACCTTGCATTTGTTAAGTAAGGTCTTCATTCTGGGTGCCTCCTGGGAAGAGATGCAAAAATTTTGCATGGCAAAATAGAACAGCTTTTGATTTTTCTTGCAAGAGCGGGGAGGACTGCGTAAGATTTGTCCTCGGTTTCCTTAGACTTTCTTTCCTTGCAATCAAAGGTGAAAAGTACTTCTCACATGGCCCTGAGCACCTCACGCTTGCGCGTGTTGGAGAATCAAGGTTTCAGTATGGAACGGCGCGCCGAGCTGCGCTGCGAACTGGCCAGAGAACTCGAGGAGAAGGGCGAGTATGAAGCAGCAAGAAAGGTGCTGAGTCCGCACTGGCGCAGCCTTGACGAGCGTCCGAAACTGGCGGATTTAGAACCAGGCACCGCTGCCGAAGTCCTGTTGCGTGCGGGAACGCTGACAGGCGCAATCGGTAGCAAGAACCAGATTGGCGATGCACAGGAAACAGCAAAGAATTTAATCACCGAGAGTCTCACCATCTTTCAGTCACTCAGTTACCGGAAGAAGATAGCCGAAGCACAAACCGAGTTGGCCCTCTGTTACTGGCGCACTGGCGAAATCAATGAGGCCCGAGATCTTCTGCAGGAGACACTTTCACAGCTCACGGTGGATAGCGGGTTAAAAGGTAAAGTGGTGCTGCGGTTGTCGATGGTGGAAATCGAAGCGTCTCAGTATAGCAAAGCTTTGGCCATTCTCACCGAGTACGCGCTCTTGTTTCAGAAGATTAACAATCAAACGCTCAAAGGCAGTTACTACGGCACTCTCGGAAACGTTTTTGAGAGACTCTGGGAAACAGAAAAGCGCGGAGATTATCTGGATCGTGCGCTGGTGGAGTATGCAGCGGCGAGTTATCACTTTGAGCGCGCAGAGCACAAGGCTTACTTAGCCAACGTCGAAAACAATCTCGGCTTTCTCTATTTCAAGATCAACCGGTGCGAAGAAGCGCATCGGCACTTGGATCGTGCGCGCCGCGTTCTGGTTAGTCTCAAAGATTCGGGTACCATAGCGCAAGTTGATGAAACTCGTGCCTGCGTGTTTCTTCAACAGGGACGACTTACTGAAGCCGAACGAGCTGCACGTTCGTCAGTGCGTAGTTTAGAGAAGAGCGGTAGACATGCACTCCTGGGCGAAAGCCTGATCACGCACGGCAGAGCGTTGGCCCGCCTCGGTAATCACAGCGCCGCGCTTTCCGCTTTTCGACGTGCTATCACCCTCGCTGAACATACTGGAAGCGCTAATCGAGCATCAGAAGCCGCGCTTGCGGTGTTTCAGGAGATGGGAGAACACCTGGCGGTATCGGAAGGGCGACAAGTTATCTCCGGTCGCGGGCTGGGTGAACAAATACAATCGTTCGAGCACGAGCTTATAAAACGCGCGCTGGAAAGTGCTCAGGGCAGTGTTACTCACGCTGCCCGAGGTCTTGGCATGTCGTATCAGGCGTTGAGCTATATGCTGGAGACGAGGCACAAGGATTTACTCAAACAAAGAACTCCCGCGCGGCCTCGCCCCCGCAAGGATCACTAACCTAGCTGGATTTATTCTCGCAGCGCTTTCAACGGATCGAGTTTGGTGGCTCTCAAGGCCGGCAGTCCGCCGGCTGCAATAGTCATTACGATTAGCAGGCCGGAGACGACTACGAAAGTAAACGGGTCGTTGGGAGTTACACCAAACATTAAACTGCGAATCATTCGAGTCAACGCGAAGGCGCCGACTAGTCCCACCACCAAGCCGGCAAGTACCAACCTGAAACCCTGACCAAGAATGATTTGAAAAATATTCTTCCGGCTAGCTCCCAACGCAAGGCGAATCCCGATCTCCGACGTACGTTGCGCAACTGAATATGAGACGACCCCATAAACTCCAGTAGCTGCGAGTGATAGTGCTGCGACTGCGAAGATCGCAAATAGCCGTAGGTTGAATCGTCGCGGCGCCACGGACTCAGACAAATAGGCATCCATGGTCCTGATGTTTGAGGCCGCGACGTCGGGATCTATCGACCGGAGTTCACGGCGAAAGTCAGCTTCAAGCGATTTGCTGTCGAGATTAGAACGCAGGATCCAGTAATGACTGTTGGTCACAACCGCAAGGCTGTCTTCATGGATTTGCGCAATGGGCAGATAAATATCGAACGTTGGTTTATCTTCCAAACTAACGTGCTTTACGTCGCCCACAACTCCCACGATTTCAACAGAACGTGGGCCTGTATCGTTGTCGTCGATTTGCATCTGTGCGCCAACGGCATCGCCGTTTGGCCAAAACTTGCGCGCAAGAGTTTCGTTAACGACGACGACCGGCGGCCGCTCGGCCTTGTCGTGTTCGTCAAACGATCGTCCCTGTCGCAGCGGAATCTTCAGCGCGCGAAAATAATCGGGGCTTGCCACGCGATACTGGGATAAATACGAGTCCTCTTTGGACGCTGTGCCATTTGTAGTGAAGTAAACATTCCTGAGTCCAGTACTCATCGGCAGCAACGAAATCGCACCGGCCGCATCAATTCCCGGCAACGATTGCAGCCGGCCTAATAACTTATCGTGAAACAGTGACACCGCGGCACGATTCGGGTAATTCGACTTCGGCAATGACAATCGAACGGTCAGCACGTTTACAGGATCAAATCCCGGGTTGACGGCTTGCGTGCTGATGAAACTGCGGATCAGCAACCCGGCGCCAATCAGAAGTATGAACGAAAGACTAATCTCCGCGACAACCAGGATGGCACGCGAGCGATTTCCTGATGCAGCAGCGCCTACGCCACGAGCTGTGCCTCGGAGCAAGCCAGTGCGAATTTCTGTTCTGGCTGCCTGGAGCGCCGGGAGTACACCAAAGATCACAGCGGCAAGTAGGGAAGTCGCGGCTGCGAAACCAAGCACTCTTAGATCGATTCCGATCTCGTTCTCGCGCGGCAGCCTTGTGGGACTGATTGCCAGCAGGAACTGAACTCCCCATACCGCAAGCAGAAAGCCAGCGCCTCCGCCCAGAAAAGTCAAAAGCAGATTCTCAACTAACAACTGCCGCACAAGTCGAGTTGAGGTTGCGCCGAGAGCTTTCCGAATAGACATCTCCTGGTGGCGGGCTGATGCGCGGGCCAGCGATAGCGCAGCCAGATTTGAGCAAGCTATTAGCAGGACCATTGCAACCGCGCCGAGTAAAACCCAAAGTGCGGTTCGCACATTTCCGACCGTTTCTTCAAAAGCGGGAACTAACCGCACCCCCGTCTTTGTGAGATAAGCGTTCCCGAATTGTTGTCGCTGTCGCGCGACGATCGCAGTTAGATCTGCTTGCGCCAGCTCGCGTGTGACACCAGGCTTAAGACGTGCCACAGCGCGCAGGAAGTTTGTTGAGCTACGCGCATCGCGTAAAGGATCGACTTTTGGGCTTAGCGGTATCGCAACTTCAGCTTCTCTATCCGGGAGAGTGAAACGAGCGGGAAGCACGCCGGTAACGGTGTAAGTTTCACCATTGAGAGTCAGTGCTTTTCCGATCGTCTGAGGATTACCGCCAAATCGTTTCTGCCAGCATTCGTAAGACAGGACCGCGACGTGTCTCCGCGCGGGCTCATCATCTTCGGGGACGAAGAGACGGCCCGCACCGGCGTCGACGCCAAGAAGGTCAAACAAATTAGCCGACACTCGCAGCCCTTGCAGTCGTTGGGCCTTCTCACTGCCGGTGAGATTTAGTCCAATGCTGCTGAACGCAGCAATCTGATCCAGTGTTTGGTTCTGATCGCGATAGTCGAGAAAGTCAGGCAGAGTAAACGGGGCCTTGTCGCGATCGGTTCGCGTGGACCATACCCACATCACCTGATCTGGATCCCTGAAAGGAAGTTCACGGAGCAACACCGCATTCACGAGACTGAAAATTGCTGTATTGGCTCCGATGCCCAAGGCGAGCGTGATCACGACAGTCAACGTGAAGCCGCGCTTCTGCACTAACACTCGCAGGCCGTAACGCACGTCTTGCCAGAGTTCTTCCAGCCAGCGAATTCCGCGCGCGTCCCGGCTTTTTTCCTTCACCTGTTCGACTCCACCAAAGCTGCGGAGCGCAGCCCACCGGGCTTCTTCCATACTCATCCCACGCGCAAGATTCTCTTCAGTTTCCTGCTCGAGATGAAAGCGAAGCTCTTCGTCCAGTTCCTGCTCCAGCTCGGCTTTACGGAACAAGGCACGCAGCCGTTGTTTCAGCTTGTTCATTGGTCGCCCTCTCGACGTTCGACAGGGGCAGAGTATAAAACTGTGACTTGTCGACCGTCAACAGGAGCCACGAAACAGTGGGAAGAGCCACAAAAGGGCACACAAGCGACAGAATCATTCATGCTTTCTCTTTTTGTGTTGACTATTTGTAGCTATGATACCCGCGCCGTGAAGCGAGTTACCGCAATCGTCATACTGCTTCTCATCGCAGTCGCGCAAAGCCGCGCCGAACAGCTTCCCATTCGCACCTACACGACCGCGGACGGCCTGGCACGTGACGGAGTTCACAAAATCGTTACCGATCCTCGTGGCTATCTCTGGTTCTGTACTTACGACGGCCTATCGCGCTTCGATGGTTATGAATTCGTCAATTATGGTGTCGCGCATGGCTTGCCACATCGCAGCGTCCACGACCTTTTGATTACCCGAAAAGGTGATTACTGGGTCGCGACCTCCGCCGGCGTCGCCCGTTTCAATGCTCTTGCTTCGAGTTCCGCTCCAAAGTTTAAAGCTTACATTCCGCCACAACGACCCGGTTCCGAGATCATCACAGATCTCCTGGAAGATAGCTCAGGACTGATTTGGGTAGCCACAGGCAATGGCTTATTTGTCTTACGTGAAGCCGCCGGCGATTGGCAGTTTGAGTACGTCAGTCTTGGCGAAAAAGAGCGTTTGAACATCTCGAGCGTGGTTGAGGATTCGCCGGGGGTTCTGTGGATCGGCACTGAGCAAGGTCTCTTCCGCCGCTCGCGCGATGGTAATGTCGAGCGATTCACGACAACTCATGGACTGCCACACCCTCACGTGCGCGACATGTTGAAGGATCCGGATGGAACTGTTTGGGTGGCTACAGGACTGGGTCTTTGTCGTCTTGTTTCCAACTTGCGCTCAGGCGAATCGATCGTGTCTGCTCTGTACACAAAAAAGGACGGCATGCTGAGCGAAAACATCAACGCTCTGTTTCGCTCGTCCAGCGGATGGTTATGGATCGCCACCACACTCGGTCTATCCCAGTTTTCTCCTGATCCCTTACCCGCTGGCGGGCACTTCATTAATTACACTCGCGAGCACGGACTTAAGGATGCCGGACTTAACACGATCGCTGAAGACCACGATGGAAATCTCTGGGTCGGAAGTGAGAGTGGCGGCGCGATGAAGATCACGCGTCGCGGCTTTACCTCCTACTCAGAAGCTGATGGCCTGGAACACGGAAGGATTGTCGCTATCGGTGAGGATCGTAGCGGTGAGTTGTACGTCGTTACCGGCTCGCTAAAAATTCCGTCGATTCACATTCATAGCTTCGACGGACGAAGGTTCGAGAACATTCGCGTTAACCTGCCGCCGGACGTGGTTCCCACATGGGGTTGGAACCAACTCTTTGTTCACGATCGCATGCAACAGTGGTGGGTTGCGACAGCCCAGGGTCTTTTTCAGTTTCCATCCTTGCACTCATTTGCGGACTTGGCGAGAGTTCGGCCGCTTAAAATGTATACGTCAAAAAACGGGCTAAGCGGCGATGAACCGTTTCGCTTGTTCGAGGATTCGCGCGGCGATGTCTGGATAAGCATTATTAGCAGCCCGGCTGAATCCTATTTAAATAGATGGGAGCGCGCGACAGGCAAATTCCACTCGTACCCGAAAGAGATTGCATCACGTGCCGACAGTGCGCCAACTGCGTTTCAGGAAGATCGCGCAGGTAACGTGTGGATCGGTTTTTATTGGGGCGGGCTGGCGCGTTATCGAGCTGGAAGATTTGACTCGTTTACAAAAACAGATGGTGTACCCGCCGGATTGATTCGCGCCCTGCATGTCGATGCGGAGGGAAGATTGTGGATTGCGAGTACGGAGAGTGGCCTGGGACGCGTCGATGATCCAACTCAGGACCATCCTTCCTTCGTTCGGTACACGATGAAAGAGGGACTCTCGAGCGATCAGATAACCTGCATTACCGAGGACCAGTGGGGTCGAATTTATATCGGCACAGGTGTTGGAGTCGATCGCCTGGATCCGGCGACTGGACGTGTCAAACGCTACACGATTGCCGATGGATTGCCGAACGGCTTTGTGAACGTCGCCTATCGCGATCGCAGTAACGCGCTCTGGTTCGGCACCTTGCAGGGCTTATCAAAACTGCTACCCACGATCGACGATGGACCATCTCAGCCGCCGCCGATTCTGATTCAGCACGTGCGAGCTGCTGGTAACGATCTCCCCCTTTCCGAATTGGGTGTTACACACCTGGGCGATCTCGAGTTTGAAGCAAACAAGAACCAGTTCGAGATCAAGTTCGTGAGTTTGGGATTCAGAACTGGAGACGTGCTTCGTTATCAGTTCATGCTTGCAGGCGCTGACAAGGATTGGACTGCGCCGACAAATCAACGCGTCGTCAATTATGCGAATTTAAGGCCCGGTAGTTACCGGTTTCTGGTAAGGGCAGTTAACGCCGACGGCGTTGTCAGTAGTGAACCGGCTTCGCTCGCCTTCACAATCGTACCGCCAGTCTGGCAACGTTGGTGGTTCATCGGCCTGGTTGTTCTGCTGCTCGTCGCGCTGACTCACCTGGTTTACAGGTATCACACACGTCGTCTCATCGAACTCGAACGTGTGCGCACGCGCATCGCCACCGATCTACACGACGACATCGGCGCGAGCCTTTCGAAGATAGCGATACTCAGCGATGTAGCGGGGCAGGAACTCTCGACTGCCAGGCAATCTCCAGTGGCGGCGCCGTTGGCCCAGATCGCCGACACGTCGCGCGACTGTGTCGATGCGATGAGCGACATTGTCTGGGCAGTCAATCCGCAGCGCGATCACTTGCGTGATCTTACTTATCGCATGCGGCGGTTCGCCGAAGATCTGCTCGACGCCAAAGACATCGATTTTACGTTTCGCTCATCGCTCGACGAGAAGGATATGCATCTCGGGGCAGACCTGCGCCGCGAGGTCTATTTGATCTTCAAAGAATGTGTAAACAATCTCGCGAAACATTCTGGTTGCAGGAATGCAGGGTTGAGTTTCAGCATAAACGGACCGTGGCTGGTAGTCTCGATCACTGACGATGGACGGGGCTTCAAGGTCGAAGAGCCATTAACAAATGGCCGTGACATGGGTGGTAATGGTCTCGCGAGTATGCAACGGCGAGCAAAGGCGCTCGGGGGTAATTTGAAAATCGACTCGGAGCCTGGCCAGGGCACCTCTATTACGCTAAAAGTGCCACTGAATCAGGGAGGCAGGTGGCCGTGGCAATGGTTTACCTACCCAAACGGGCGGTGACAACGGTAGCCACGATGGGATAAGCAACCAGAGGCTCAAGAAAGCACAAGTGAGAATTTGTATCTCAGCTATTTAAGGCATGTGTGCTTTATGTGCCTCTTTGTGGCTAATCATGGGAATTGATATTACAAAAGTGGCGATCGTTGAAGACCAACGCGAGATTCGCGAAGGTCTCGGACGTCTCATCAGCGCCACCCCAACCTACCGCTGTACCGGCATTTACGGCTCAATGGAAGAAGCAGTCGAGAAGATTCCTCACAATCTTCCGGACCTTGTACTTTCAGACATCGGGCTGCCCGGCATGGATGGGATCAACGGCATCAGAATTCTGAAGGAACGTTATCCGGATCTATTGATTCTGATGCTAACTGTTTATGACGATAACGAGCGCATCTTCGACGCGCTCTGCGCTGGAGCGTGCGGATACTTACTCAAGAAAACGCCGTGGCCCAAGCTGGTCGAAGCTTTGAAAGAGGCGGTTGAAGGTGGCTCGCCGATGTCACCCGAAGTGGCGCGACGAGTGATCACATTATTTCGTGAGATAAAGCCACCGAAACAATCTGAGTACGACCTCACACCACATGAAACTCGCCTGCTGCGCATGCTGGTGGAAGGGCACAGCTACAAAACTGCCGCGGCAGAATTGAATGTCTCCGTCAACACGATCAAATTCCACCTGCGTCACATCTACGACAAACTCCAGGTTCACACCAAATCCGAGGCGGTCGCGAAAGCCCTCAAGCACGGCCTGACTCGTTAATCGTATTAAGAATAACGCGTAAACCAATGCCATTTTGGGCCGCAAATCGCCTACCCAAACAGGCAGAGATTTCGCAGTCCAGTTGCTTTACATACGCCGCGTTTGAAGTTGGAGGAAAGAAGCGCCGTGTACCAACAACTGGAAACAACCCCGACAGACTGCACGTGTGAGATTCGAATATCTGACAGGCTCTTTATCCAAACACGCAATAGCGTTTACGAGTTTTTTGTTATCGATCCGTTGCGGGCCTATGGAATAGTAAGGGGCGGGGTTATTGGAAAACGTGCTGTGCGCGGCTTTCTTTGGCAGCCGGCTTCGTTGAAACTCGGATCGAAGGCGAGTTTGTTTGTTGAATCAAAGGCCGGTTTGAGGTTTATTACGACTTCGACGATTACAACTCTCAGGCATTTGAGAAGCGAGTGATTACCGCATTCAGGAGACACGATGATTTTTCTCAGACTGACAACACTGGTTTTATTATTTGCGATGGTGGTCGTAAGCAATCGGGCGCAACCTCACGGTGAAGGGAAGCAGGAACCATCCGCGGAGGTCCGCAGCCAACTATTCAAACAAGTGCTCGCAGATTTCCGCGACTTGCGCGAATGTATCGAGCAGGAAGAAGGCGGAGCTCGCGCGGCGCAGGAAAATATGTCTGTCGAAGCGCTCGATGTAAATCACGACGGCGTGGCGGAGTATGAAGTGCAGATGAGCGGTGGGTGTGCGTGCGGTATGGTGAATTGCTCAATATATATTTATCGCAAGACTGCACAGGGATTTGAATCGATTCTGGACGATGCCTCGGGGCTCGGCGTTGAAGTGCTGAAGACGTCGTCCAACGGCTATAGCGATCTGCTTGTGGAGGCGCGCGACACGGCAGCCACGCGGGCTGAGACAACTTACAAATTCGATGGGAAGCAATATCGTGAAGCGAAGGCCACGATAGTTCATGTTGAAACCGGAGAGCGCAAGCCTGCTTCTCGCCGTTTGCAGTTCGCACGAGGCACGTCGTCGACGACGGTAACAGGCCGAGTATCGATCGCTCTGCCGGATACGTTTTTACTAGGCGCGCGTGCGGGGCAAGTGATGACGGTAAAACTTTCAGCACCGCGCAAGTCAGTAAGATTTCTGGTGATGAGTCCAACTACGAGAAACCTGGTGGCTGACAACGCGCGAGAATGGACGGGTACACTTCCCGAAACGGGTGACTACTACATCATCGTCGATGCCGATGAGCGCAACAGCACCTACTCAATGACGATTAGCATTAAGTAGAGCCACTCGACGTAGCCGCAAGAAGCACAAAAAGCACAAATGATTAGCCCGTGTTCAGAAAACGGGACTAGAATACATTTGTGCTTTTTGTGCTTCTTTGCGGCATACTTCACGACAATTGGAGGCGACCTAATGAAGGGTAAAGTTTTACTCAGTGCTTCGGTGCTAATTCTTTTGACTGCGACCGGAGATATGCTTGCGCAACGTCGCTGGTATCGCGGCAATGTTCGTGGAATCATTCGACAACTGGAAAGCGATACAGATCGTTTCAAAAGCTCGCTCGATTCTGCGCTCGATCGCAGCACCATAAATGGTACCCGCGCTGAAGACGAGATCAACGAGTACGTCAAGCAATTCGAGCAAGCCACTGATCGCCTGCGCGATCGCTCTGACGATCGTGATTTTGCGCCGGCCGCCGCGCGTGCAGTTCTGACTCGGGGACGTTCAATCAATGGGTTTATGCGCGCAAACCGGCTTGGAGGTCGCGCCGAAAGTGATTGGGCGAGAGTCAGAAACGATCTAAACAAGCTGTCCAACAGTTACTACATCGGTTGGAGGTGGTAGTTCCAATGAACGACACAAAGGGATCTGAACCGGCAACTCAGCGGTTAGACGCTGCAAAGACACAAGAGCTGCGACCGCTAATTATCGACGAGCAAAAGTTACAGGAGGGGCAGGAAAAGGTTCGCGAGATGATTGCGGCTAGCGCGCCGCTCGGCGAAATACTTGAGACCCTGGTGTTAATGATCGAGTCGCAATCACCGGATATGCTCTGTTCGGTCCTGCTGCTCAGCGAAGATGGCAACCACATCCGGCACGGCGCAGCGCCGCATCTTCCCGAGCGGTACGTCGAAGCAGTCAATGGCGCACCGATTGGACCAAAGGTTGGCTCGTGCGGGACCGCGATGTACCGGGGCGAGCCGGTAGTTGTTACCGATATTCTTTCGGACCCGCTATGGGAGGATTACAAAGATCTGACCGCCGGCACCGGCCTGCGTGCTTGCTGGTCGACGCCAATCATGTCGCGGCGCGGCAAGGTACTCGGTTCGTTTGCGATGTATTATCACCGGCCTCAGGCACCGACTGCCGTTGAGGCTCGTCTAACACAAGTTGCGACGAAGCTTGCCGCTGAGGCGATCGAGCACTACGCCGCACAACAGCGCTAGTTCGGTGTTGGATTCGAGACTGGCGATCCCATAAGTTTTTCGAGTTTCGCAAAACGCGCCAGCATGTTCTCGTAAATGCGATCGGCTTTTTCATGAAGGTGAGCGACTTCGAGCTCCGCTTTCACGTTCACCTCATATTCGATGTCGGACCTCACTCTATCCTTTTCAGCTTGCCGGTTCTGGCTAACAAGAACAAAGCACGATAAGAAAATTGCTTCGAGGGAAACGATCATTGTCAGCAGGCCAAACGGATATGGATCGAAGGGACGAATGCCTAAAGGCGCGGTGTTGATGATGATCCAAATGATGAACCATGCGCCGTTGATCATCAGAAAAGGCATGCTGCCGCTGAACCACGCGATCCAGTCAGCCACTCGTTGTAAGACGGTGCTGTGCTCTTGCATCTCCTCGTTAACGTTGCGCGCTACACGCGTGCGGAGCAGTTCGTCTGCCTTGCGTGTCATGGCGCTCATCGCCGCCAGCATATTAAGCGCTGCGTCGGGTCTCTTTTGAAACAGCAGCAACAGATCGTCGCGATCGAGCACGAGCAGCTCGATATCGGTCAGCGCAACCGCGGTGGCTGTTCGTGGACCACTATCGAGGAGCGAAAGCTCGCCGAAGAGATCTCCTTCTTCGGCGACAGTCAAAACAATCTTTTGTC
>JBKPJS010000397.1:0-8218 GCA_046730815.1 Acidobacteriota bacterium | reverse complement strand
TGCTCAGTTTATTCGTTTTCGGTTTTTTCCTTTTTGCGATGTTTGTTGCCCCGCGTGGGTTACCAGCTTCGACCGGGGCGCCACACGTGGGCCAACGCGCACCCGATTTCACTCTCACTGATGCGACAGGCAAATCGGTCTCTCTTTCGGAACTTCTGTCGTCACCAGTCAACGGCAGCCCACCGAAAGGAGTGCTGCTGGTCTTTTACAGAGGTTACTGGTGACCGTCATGCAACTCCGAGTTCCGGGGTATTGAAAGAAACTTGGATCAGTTCAAGGCAGCTGGAATTCGTCCAGTGGCGATCAGCGTGGACAGTCCTGAAGAGTCACGCAATCTTATGCAGAAAGCCGGTTACACTTTCACTTTTCTTTCCGATCCGAACGCCGAAATAATTCGACGTTATGATCTGGTGCATGCCGGCGCCGGAGAGAACGGCCGTGACATCTCACGGCCCGCCGAATTTCTTCTCGATTCGTCAGGCATGGTCCGCTGGGTTAACTTGACGGAAAACTTGTGGGTTCGTGCACGGCCTGAGCAGGTATTAGAAGTTTCGAAGTTGCTAAAATAAAACCGCCGCGACGTCTTTGCATCGCGGCGGTCCAACCATAGGGCCAGGTGAGGATTAGCCAGCTCGTTCGGTGCCACCTGTCCTGTAACCATCCTGGTAACCTCTCGAGAAGGCGGATCGGTAAACTTCAGCAAAGTTTCCGAAGCCGGCCTCTTTGAAGTAGTGAGAGCGCTGGGGATCGTAGCTCTTATCTTTCTTGCCATCGTCCTTTCCGGTTTTGAAGCCGTCTTTATAGCCTTGATAACTCGCTTTCTCGCTGTTATCAAAAACATAGTGGTTGTACCGGAAATCGTATCCCCAGGGATCGTATCCCCAACCATACGGATAACCCCGCCAATTACGATATCCAAAACCCCACGGACGATATATGCGATAGGGGTAAGGACGAACGATCACCACTCTCCGGCGCCTCTGAGCCTGGACTTCGCTCGGTGATACGAACGCCAGCCCAAACACCATGAGCGCGGCGATAGCGAGACCGCCTATCTTTCGCAAATATTTTCCTTTCATTTCAACCCTTCCTTGTTCAGAACTTGGTCGGGCTTCTCCCGTTCGTGCGGGAGAGCCCGACCCTATCTTTTAAGACACTTGAGGAGTGCATTTGGTTACAAAAAATTTGTGAGATTTGTGCCTCTTTGTGGCAGGATCCCGCACCATGGAGCAGGAACTCACCTTTCGTATTATCCTGGAAAGTCCGCCCGCGGGTGTTGATTTTGGTTTACAGAAAGGCCGTGGCCGCGACTATGAAGTAGTGCAGAAGCAGAGATCCGGAACCGGGGATTTGCGTTTCGAGTTCGACCTACGCGTCAAGGAAGGAAAGGATGGACAGCCGGCTCTTCTCGGCCCTTTCGTACAGGGTCCGCCTGACGAGCGATTCGTTTACCTCGACATCGGCACGTACGCCGGCCAGACTGATACGCCCTGGAGCCGCAGGTTGAAGATTCCCTTCCGTGGCATAACGTGGGACGTGGTAAAGAAAGCGACAAGCGCAAAGCACGTTCTTGAAACGCGTGTTCCGGGCACGGGCAAAGACGGTGGTCCAAGCTGCGCAACCGTAAAACCCTTTACGGGTTGGACGGTGAGGACTCAGTGAGCGGTGTTTTTGTAAACAACCCCGCCTTTCATCACAAACACAACGCGGCGCACGGCGGTAATGTCTTTTAGAGGATCACCGTCGAGCGCGATAATGTCTGCTTCAAAACCTGGCGCGATGGAACCGATCTGACTGCCCATCCTAATCGCCTCCGCTCCCAGTGCGTTGGCGGACACCATAGCCGCCATTGGATCGACTCCCACATCACGCACGCGATCGATAAACTCCTCGGCGTTGCGTCCGTGTGAGCCTGCAAGCGCATCGGATCCAAAAACGATCTTCAGTCCGGGAATCTTCAAGGCGCGCTTGAAGAAGTCGTGATAGAAAGGAATTATGTCCTTGATCATCGGAAAGACCTCCTCAGGAAATCCCGGTGTGCCGGCAAACTTCTCCTTGTTCAGCAAATAATTTTCCATTACGAGCCCCGCCTGCGGATCGAGCCAAACACCCTTCTGCACCATCAACTTCAAATCGTCGTCAGTCCCCAGTGTGCCGTGTTCGACCTGACTGCAACCGGCGTTCGTGGCTGCGCGAACAGCATCTTTGTAAGCGTGCACGAGTGTGCGCAGACCCTGCTTCTTCGCTTCATCGCAGGCGGCATTTAGTTGCTCCTGCGACAACGACATCTCTGGTCGTCGAATACTGGCCGCGGCGAAGATCTTGATCAGATCCGCGCCCGCTTCCTTTTGCTTTCTAATGTAAGCGCGAATTTCATCGGGAGTGCCGGTTTGTTCACCGCGCCCGAAGAGAGGTTCAGCAGAAGTCAAAATACGTGGACCGGGAAGCATGCCCTTGGCAATCGCATCACGCAAAGCCACGTCGTTCACGGAGCCTACGCTTTGCACGGTTGTGAAACCGGCCATCAGCGTGGCCCACGCATTGGACGCGGCGGCATAGGAGGCGTATGGCGTGGTTGCACCAGCACCTGCGTTTTTGCCATCCGGACCAAAGCTCCAGGTGATGTGAACATGCCCATCGATCCATCCGGGCAGGACCGTCAGTCCACCGAGATCGTAATTCACTGGTGAGGCTTTTGGATCGATGCGGATTATTTTGGAATCTTCAATGACGAGCCGCGTATCGTGGAGCACACCACCTTTGCCGTCCAACACGGTACTCGCGGCGATGACGATCTGTTTGTTCGGCGCAGGCGTCTGTGCACTCACAACGCCGCAAACAATCCCTAATACGAGTAAGCACAAAATCGATTGCATGGCAGAGTAATCTCTGGCTACTTAAAAGTTTCACGCAAGGCCCTAACTGGTGGTGCCCTAGTTGAAGAAGTTCATGGCACCTTGCGCCTTGCGCGAAGTATTTTATTCGGCTCGTTCAAATGCTCCTTCGAAATAGACTGGCTCCAAACCGGTCGCCCAATACTCGACATCCATTCGGTTTGGTTGCGACGTTTCTTGTCGGGTTCGCAATGTCGGTTTGGTGAGGTCGGTGGGATGGAATTCCAGCCAACCGATCCACGTGCCGTCCGTGCGCTCTTCCCCATAACTGCGCACGATGTAAGTCGTATCATCCGGACCAACCACGGCGGTCGCGTATTCCTGCAAGAGTTCTGCCATGCCGTCACCTCCCAAAATGATCGAAAGAGATCTTAAACCATTCCAGCGACTGGCTCACTACTCACCAGTGCAGCGAAGCGTTCGAGGGGGAGGTTTCCACCAGACACGATGCCTACCACTTTCTTGCCACGCAGATCATTGCGAAGCTTCATCGCCGCCGCGAGTGAAGCAGCACCTCCGCCTTCAACGACTTGCTTTGCGTGGCGCGCCAGCAACTTAATCGCATCGTTGATCTCGTCGTCGCTCACCAAAACAAAATCGCTGAGCAGTTTCCAAAGGATTTTGTTTGTCAGCTCGAACGGCACGCGCGTGGCGAGACCTTCATGTTCCGTCTTCATCGTCGGATAGGGTTCGAGGTTGTGATTACGCCACGCGTGCCACATCGCAGGCGCAGCGTCAGACTGAACAGCAATGACGCTCGCATTTGGATTGAGCTCATTCACCACGATGCAATTACCTGAAGCGCAACTGCCACCGCCGGCGGGCGCCATGATCACGTCGACGTCCGGCAGATCTTCGAAGATCTCCAGACCCATCGTGCCGACTCCCGCGATCAACTTGGGCTCATCCGCTGAGTGGACATAACGAAAGCCTTCTGCCTTTGCGACACGGTCGCATTCCTCGCGCGCTTCATCGAAATCCTTGCCGTAAAGGCGAACTTCGGCGTCCAGATCGCGTATTGCCTGCATCTTCGCTTCGTTTACGTTCTCGGCGGGAGCATAGATTATGACGCGGCTGCTGAAGAGCCGCCCGCCGTAAGCGATCGACTGGCCGTGATTGCCGGTGGACGCGGCAACAAGACCCTGCTTTCTTTCCTCGTCGCTTGCAGTTCCCACGAGGTTGACGCCGCCACGAACTTTAAAAGAGCACGTTGGTTGCAGGTTGTCTAACTTTGCGTAGTAGTCGCAATCGAGCAGCTCTGAAAGTGCTTTGACACGAACGAGCGGCGTCTTTGGAAGATAGGGCGCGATAAACTCGCGCGCCGCGACGAGGTCTTCAAAGGTTGGTTCAGTCATGTCTATTCCTGCATTTTTCCGCGTGAAATTAATTTCCAACGCCTCGTCTTACCGCAACCTGCCTGGTAAATCTCCATTGTTAGCTTTGGCATGTTACCCGGCACGACATCGGAGATGTAAAGAACGGAAGCTTTTGAATAGCTGCCGGGTCTTTCGGACGCACACGTGTCTTCTACGACTGGACCAAAATCCTGAATCACCCGCAGCCGTCCGTTTTGAAAGCTGAGTAGCGCCGCAACCTCATCGATATTACCTTGATGCATATCAGCGGTGGACATTAACAACTCGTCGACGCCGTCGCTGTTCAGGTCAGTCTTGCGTTCGATACTCTCCTTAAAATCTACATCAACGTCAGCAACCAGTTGTTGGCCCGAGAAGATGGCGACTCGCTTCGTACCGAACATGTCAGCGTGCGAAGCATTACACTCACTCACTGAAATTACATAAAGCGTTTGCGACTGTCCGGCCGCAGTGAAACTTCCGGTTGCCATGCCGACAATTAAGGGAACTATCTGTCCGGCTTTGCGTGCCGCGGCCAAAGAGTCTGAGCTGTCGCTTCCCGCAAAGTCAGAATTGCACTTGCTTACGTCAGTCAGGTATCTGCGAAAGAGCTTCGACAACACGCTTTTCTGAGTCGCCAATGGAATTTTTGGCTCAGCAGTAGTCCTATCCTTTCTGAAATCCATCAGGACCTGGCGATCCTTCTTCAACACGGGGGTCTGCGCCAGGCTCAGCGAAGCTATGAATAAAAGGAAAACTATTCTCATTTTCGTCGGGTCCCTTTCTGATCACAGGTTACACAGATTACACGGATTTACCCACAGCAGTGCAAGGCGCTATTATCTCCGCCATGATTACACTACTAGTGGTTTTATTCACGTTGATTGGCGCCGGCACTGAGGAGTGGTCGCAATTTCGTGGTCCAAACGGAACCGGAGTCTCAGCCACCAAAGGTTTGCCTACCGAGTTTGGTCCGCAGAAGAACGTTGTTTGGAAAACAGAACTTCCTCCGGGCCATTCTTCGCCGGTGTTGACGCAGGATCGCATCTTTGTCACCGCACACACTAAAGAAAAGTTGCTGGTGATCAGTCTCCACCGGCAGACCGGAAAGATTCTCTGGCAACGCGAGGTGCCGCGTACGCAGGCGGGGCGTCTACAAAACGTCAATGGCCCCGCATCGCCCAGCCCCGTTACTGACGGCTCGAACGTTTACGTTTTCTTCCAGGACTTCGGACTGATCTCCTACGACCTTGCGGGGAAGGAGCGATGGAAGCTCCCACTCGGGCCATTCAACATGTTCTACGGTTTTGGAGCGTCGCCGATCCTCGTTGACGACAAAGTAATCTTGCCCGTCGATCAAGACAATCCTACTTCGTACCTCATAGCGGTGGACAAGAATAGTGGACGTGTGCGCTGGAAAGTTGACCGGCCCGTGGTGATCTCGGGTTACTCGACCCCGATCGTCTATCAACCCAAACAGGGGCCGAAGCAAATCATTATTCCAGAGTCGTTCCAACTCTCCGCATATTCAAGCCAGGATGGCAAGAGAGTTTGGTGGGTTCGCGGACTTGCGTGCGAGATGAAATCGATTGCCAGTCACGACTCTGAATATCTCTACATCAACGGCTGGGGGTTTCCGCAGAACCAACCCGGCCAGCAGATACCGACGACCACGTTTGCTGAAGGGCTGGCAACATACGACAAAGACAAAGATGGTTTTATCGCAAAGACGGAGGTTGCCGGGGCGACAGGCGGCCCGATGGACAAAATGTTGCGCGCGGCGTTCGAGGCCTTCGACATGGACCGCGATGAGAAGTTGAATACGAGAGATTGGGAAGTGTTCCGCGCGATGATGGCGTCAGAGAATGGCCTGCTGGCGATTAAGATGGGCGGCGAAGGCGATCAAACCGCGAACGCGATCCGCTGGCGTTATCAAAAGCCGGTGCCGCAGGTTCCTTCCACGCTACTTTATCAGGGTGTGCTCTACATGATTAACGATAGCGGCATCTTGATCTCGTTCGACCCGGCGACAGGCAATGTAATCAAACAAGGACGCTTGCATGGGGCGATCGACAAGTACTTCTCCTCACCCGTTGCCGCTGATGACAAGGTGTTTGTAATTGGCCAGGGCGGCCAGGTTTCTGTGGTAAAAGCCGCAGGCGAGTGGGAAGTGCTCACAGTGAACGAGCTGGACGACGAATGCTTTGCGACACCCGCGATTGCAGACGGCCGGATCTATATTCGAACACGCAGCGCCTTATATGCTTTCGGTAAGTAATCCACAGATTACACAGACTCATCTGTGTAATCTGTGGATGGTTTTTACGCCTCTTTCAACTTCGCAGCCTGTGCACGGATGCGCTCTTCCTGTTCCCTGAGCTCGGGAGTGAACTCGTCCCCGAAGTCCGCGGCTTCAAAGATCTCTCGAATCTCGACTTCGGTGTCGCTCGGAGTGCTTTCCACATCAAACGGTATGCGCTTCACCCACTCGACCGCCTCTTGCATCGAGTTGACTTTCCAAATCCAGAAACCGGCAATGAGCTCTCTCGTTTCGGCGAATGGACCATCAGTAACAATCCTGTTGCCGCTCGAAAACTTCACGCGCTTGCCTCGCGACGTCGGGTGAAGTCCCTCGCCCTCGAGCATAATGCCTGACTTCACCAGCTCTTCATTGAACTTACCCATTTCAGTGAGCAACTTCTGGCTCGGCATAATTCCCGCTTCTGAATCCTCGTTAGCCTTGATAATGACCATAACTCGCATCTTGATATCTCCTTAAATTTTCCAAATTGAAGCTTATTTTTGCTCCTCTACTTACTAGTCGAACGGGCGACGGCAATTTCGACAGTCCGATGCTAACATTGCAGAAAATGATTATTCACCTTCTCGACGGCACTTACGAACTCTTTCGCCATTTTTACGGCGTTCGACGATTCAAGAAAACTGATCCTCCGTTCGGAGCAGTCTCCGGAGTGTTGAGCACAGTGGCGCAGATGCTCCACGAGGGCGCAACGCATATTGGTGTAGCGACCGATCACATCATCGAGTCGTTTCGCAACGAGCTTTGGCCAGGTTACAAAACAGGGGCAGGCGTCGAGCCCGTGCTGAAGTCTCAGTTTGTGCCGCTCGAGGAGGCGCTCGTCGCGATGGGCGTTACAGTGTGGCCCATGGTCGAACTCGAGGCTGACGATGCGCTCGCATCTGCTGCGCACCTTGCGGCGCTCGACGAGCGCGTGGAGAAGGTGTGTATTTGGACGCCGGACAAGGACCTGGCGCAATGCGTGGTCGATGATCGTGTGGTACAAGTGGACCGCCGTAGTAACGTGATTCGCAATGCCGAAGGTGTCCGCGCTAAATTCGGTGTGGCGCCGCAGTTTATACCTGACTACCTGGCGTTGGTGGGCGACTCGGCGGACGGCTTTCCGGGAATATCAGGCTGTGGACCAAAGACGGCTGCGCAACTCATCAATCGTTATGGACCACTTGAGGATTTTGGTCCGGAAGTGCTGAATGATGCGAATCGCGAGCTGGCGTTGCTCTTCAAGAACCTTGCGACGCTGCGGAGCGATGCGCCACTTTTCGACGACGTTGAGGAGTTGCGATGGCGCGGGGCGACGGCTGACTTCGTGGACGTCACGGAAAAGATCGACAGCCCACGGCTGCTGACGCGAGTTCAGCAACTCGAAAAGCGTTTAATCAACTTATAACGAGGCCACAAAAGGCGGAGAAGGAACAAAGACCATTTTGTGATTTTTGTGCTTCTTTGTGGCTTAAAAACATGACGACTGCTGCACCTGCACCAACCATTACGACCGCAGCCGCAACCGCGGCTCCGGCCAAGCCGCGTTATGACCGATCGATCGTCGAAGGACCACTGCGTCCCGCGGTTTGGAAGATCGCCTGGCCGACGATGCTCACAAACGTTATCGGCGGATTGCAGGGCATGGTGGACCACGCACTCGTCGGCAA
>JBKPJS010000396.1:0-1905 GCA_046730815.1 Acidobacteriota bacterium | reverse complement strand
CCTTGAGCTTTGCCGTGTCGGTGCTTTGAATTGCTTGCCGCAAAGCTGCGATTTGATCTGCGGGCAGAGCTTGCGATCGCTCCAACTGATCGACGTATGCCTTTGCCACAACCAACTTTCGCGGCCACTCAATCTTTTGCTGGTTCTGCACATTCAACTCACTAAACCGAACCGTTTTGGCGGCATCGATCTCATTTTGTGTAAGTAACTTCGTCGGCGTCAGCTCAAATATGTCCAGGCCGCGGGCGATTTCTGAAGCATAGATGTGGCCGTTGTACCAATACGCGGACCAGTCACCGCCGAGCACGAGGATCTTTGGATCAATTGGCCCACGATCGAAATAGGCAATTTCAACCGGATGCTCAGCGTCGGTGAAGTCCATGACGGAGATGCCCCCCTGATACCAGGCCTGGACTTCGATGTCGCGACCGGGGATTGGAATGAGCGACCCGTTGTGTGCCACACAGTTCTCTGTGTCGCCCTGGGCAGCGGGCAACTTGTAGTAGCTCGCGAATTTCAGCTTGTTATCCTGCACGTGGAAAATCGCGTCAGCGCCCCACTTGTTAGGATCGGTCGCGCGGCAGCGCGCACCAAGCCCACCGCCCCACTCGTCGGTGAACACAACTTTCTTCCCATCATTCGAAAATGAAGCCGAATGCCAGTACGCGTAATTTGGATCATTTACTGCGTCAATCCGTTTTGGATGCACTGGATCTTTCACGTCCAGCAAGATTCCGTTTCCGGAACAGGCCCCGGCCGCCAGTCCAATCGCTGAGTAGACGGTAATGTCGTGACACTGATTGGTATCTGAAGGCTTCTTTGGTCCATCTTTGCTATGCGTGCCACCGTTGCTCAGGGCGTTCAACTTTCCAGTCTGCGGATCCATAAACAAACGAGGACTCGAAACGACTTGCGCATCCTGCGGCGCCGCCAATGGGACCTTAATCACGTCAATGCGAAATAGAGCAGTATTCGGATCCTTGTCCGGTTCCTCACCCGAGCACCCGGCCAACTCTTCGCTTTGACGTACAAAAGAGGTTCCCGAGACGTAGATGTAAACATTGTTCTTGTCATTCGGATCCACGACCAGCGTGTGCGTGTGAGAGCCGCGGCAAGTTTGCACTGCGGCCACCTGCTTCGGCTTTCTGATGTCGGTGATATCAAAGATTCTCACACCGCGAAACCGATCTTTCTGCGGTGGCGGCGGTGGTGGTTTGTCCTCTTCTCCAACGGGCGTCGGAGATGGTTGAGGAGGCGGAGGCGGAAATCCTTGTATACCGCAATCCTGCCGGCCGTTTGGCTGTTCCACCGACATGAACAGCAGATTTCTGTAAACCGACAAGTCGCCCTGCCCACCCGGACATATCATCGAAGTCAACAAGCTGGCTTTCAACGGATTGGAGATGTCATAAATGTTGACACCATAAAAGTTTCCCAGAAACAGGTGATTGCCTTGAAACGCAAGATCCGAGTTTGCGAAGGCGAGCTGAGCCCGAACCAACTGTGATGGCTTGGCCATCTTTGAAGTGTCGGCAACGCCGAGTAAACCCAACATCTTCTGCACCTTCGGATCATCAGCATTGTCGGTACCGAGTTGAAACGCATTGGGTTTTTTGAGCAGCAGGAGATGCTTGATACCCATCGCTGTTTCCCCGGCGTCGAAGATGCCCGGTTTCAGTTTCGCGCGGGGATCATTGACATCTGAACCGGTCATCCCCGGGGGTAGCGGCTGGGCGGGTTCTGGAGCAAACGGATCCGCTTGCTCTTCCTTAGTGGTGGACTCTTGCGTCGGCGATGGCGATGGCGTTTGTGCGAGAGTTCCAGCTACAAAAGACGAGCACAAAACAAAAGAAGCTACTATTAAACGGAAAGCGATAGACTGTACGCGATTCATCGGTCCTCCTC
>JBKPJS010000395.1:0-4616 GCA_046730815.1 Acidobacteriota bacterium | reverse complement strand
TCGTAAGTGAGCGTCGGAAACTTGCCGTATTGTCGCGCGTAGCGCATTGCCCGCTCTGCATCCAGCGGCCGCTTCAAACCGAGCAACGAGCGGACCAGCGCGATCTGTGCCCACGTGTAACGCGGCTCAATCGCGGTAGCTTTGCGAGCCAGGTCGAAAGCTTTCTCGTTGTTGTCGTGTGCGGTCAACCAGTACGCCGCACCTGCAAGCAACGGCAGATTGCGTGGCTCGTCAGCCAATGCGGCTTCGAGTGCCGTGTTTGCTTCGTCGTTGCGGCCGAGCTCAAAGAGCGAGATTACTTTACCGGCTTGCGCCGCCTTGTCTTTTGGATCGGCGACGAGTTGTTCGTTGTAGAGCGCGAGCGCGTCGTCAAACTTACCTGAAGCGCGATACAGATCGGCGAGGCTGCCCCGAGAGACTTTCGACGTTGGATCCAGTTCGAGAGTGCGCTTGTATTCGGCAATGGCTTCGTCGAGCCGTAAAGAAATATGCAGTCCAACAGCCAGGATGCGATGCGCTTCGGCAAGGTCCGGCGCCAGCTTGACTGCTTTTTCAGCGAGCCGGACTGTTTCACTCCCTCCCTCGATCCCGAGATAAAAACCAGCGACGGCAAGCAGCCGTTTCGGATCTGTTCCAAACTTTACTTCGACACTTTGCGCAGCCTTGTATGCCGCCTCTCGCTCGCCGCGCAAATAAAGGTTCGACGGGATTTGCACAATTACTCCGGAGAACAGTTGGTCTGAAATGGTGACGTCTGCCTCCTCGATTGCGAGAGTCAACTGTTCAATTCCGCCGGCGATGTCGCCATTTTTTAACTTTTGATCGCCGAGGCCCGCGTGAGTACTGATCAGTAATTCAGTGGCGCGTGTTCGTGATTTGGAATTCGGATGAGTATCGAGCCACTCTTTCAGCTTTACTGCTCGTTTGTCTAACGGGAGTGTGAGCGTCAACTCCACTTCTTCCGATTCGTCGGCGTCTTCTTCCGCGATCTGCGCAGCAGTTTTCTTCCTGACCGGAGTGTTTACTCTTGTAGTCGCGCTCGCTTTCCTGCGGCTGGTTTCATTCTTTGGCGACTCAACGACGGGCGCTTCAGTCTTTGGTGACTCGGCAGGCGTTGGGTCTGTCTTCGGTGATTCCGACGGACTTGGTTCCGAGTTCGGGGTTTCAGTTGGCGTTGGATCAGTTCGAGGAGTTTCTGGGGTCGACTGCGATTGAGGAACATCGGCTACTGTGCGGCGACGTGTCTTCGACGCCGTTTTGGCACTGACCAGAACAGGCTTCGGCGAATCCGACGCGACTTCAGGACTGTTAACCGCCACTGCGGATGTGTCAAGATCGGCAACGTTGAAACCAATCTTCTCAGCAAGCGCATTCGCGAAGACGTGTACGCCGCTGTCAATCGCTTCAACGAAACGACCGTCACTCAAAGGTCCTTGCATGCGATACGTCATTTCACCCAACACGCCATCGGGCAATTCCGCTTGCACGGTGCGGCTGAACTGAGTGAATGAAGTCTTCGACGTTGTCGAAACAACCAGCAACAGGCTCTTACCGCGAGTAGTCTTTGCGCCGATGTTCCAATCGCGTGCGAGCTGCTGCGAGAAGACGGAGATCTCCTGCGGGCCAGTGTTGTCGACCATTGCGACGTACAGGTCGATTTTGCTTTTGTCTTTCAGATTCTGGAGAAGATTTTCGAGCCGGCTCTTGGTTGGAGCATCGAGCACTCCGGCAAAATCGCTCACGTGACTCGCGGGCGCGGGCAGTTTGCCCGACTGCGCAAGTGGGTTTACGCTGATGAGCAGAAATAAACCAACCGCTGGAATTATCGCCAACAGGCGCTTTAAGACTCGATATGATGGGGTCATTTCGATAGGTTCCGCATCTGGGATTGTGGGGGGACGAAATCGGCGCTCATGATACCATCGGCAAGCCAATATGAGCGAACTAGATGAAGCTTGGGCAGCGGCTTTATCCGAAGCCGAACACAGAGCGCGGCTCGCGGGTCGCAAGGACGTCGTCGAGTATCTCTCGCTCAGGAATTCCAACGATCTCTTGCGCAACGCTGGAGTCGATTGGTTGATTGCCGGATTCACGAAGCTGGCCGGCGATGCGAATCGCGCCGGCGCGAGTATTCAAATCTCCAGGAAAGAGGATCATCGCTTTGCAGTCGAATCGTCGACGATGGTTGGACATCTCCTCACGCTCAGCAACGGAGTACGTACGTTGTACATCGAGGCTGGGTGGCCACGCGTGCCGCGGGATGGATTTGTGCGCGGAGGAGGCTTGGCGTGCGCCAGGATTCGTCACCTGGGAATTCGTCAAGCCGGTGAAGAGTTGTTGTTGACTAAAACAAAATCCGGAGCGCCGGCCTGGAAGTCTGTTTTGAATAAAGCCCTCTCCCTGCACGAAGCGGACATGCGCCACCACCTCGAGATCCTCCTGGACAAGCGCCCCTAGAGAAACGTTTTCCGTCAACCCCTGCACGTTTTCGCACTCGCGTTTCGGATTTCCCTCAAAATACAGGCACTTTTGTCGCTTCCTCAAAAGGCACGGTAGTTGCCAAATGGCTGGCAGGGTCGAAGTGCTACCTGAGGAGAGAGAAAGAAAATGACGAACCGACACACACTGAAGTTTTCAATGTTGGCTGCCGCGATACTCGCGCTCAGCTTGCCGGCCGTAGCGGCTGCCCAGTGGGGAGGCTATCCCCAGGACCGTTATCCGGACAATCGCGGTTACGGTCGCTACGACGATCGCGGACTGCGCGATTCAGTGCAGAGGCTGGACCGTTTAGCAAAAGACTTTGAGCGCGACATGGACCGCGCCCTTGATCACAGCCGGGCGAATGGATCGTCCCGCGAAGATCGAATTAACGGCGAAGTGCACCAGTTCCGTGATGCTGTGGGCGATTTAAAATCGAGAGTTGGCAACGGACGCGATCTGAATCGCAGTGCTGATGAAGCGCGACGCGTGCTGGAAGAAGGTCAACAGCTAGACCGCGTTGCCCGGCCGCGTTGGTTTGATAGCCGGCTTGCGTCAGAGTGGTCGCAGATCCAACAGGAACTCCGCTACATCGGCAACGTCTATGGTTTTAGATACAACGGTGGTTACGGTCGAGATGACGATTGGCGTCGCAACGATCGCAACGATCGTAACGATCGCAACAACAATCGGAACAACGATTGGTGGAGACGAATTCCATTCCCTCGGAACTAACCCTGCAGAGTGATATCCGCTGGTAACCTGCCGGTCTACCCCTTTCCGAAGGCCTCGGCTCTAGCTGGGGCCTTTGTCTTTGTACAGGATTTACATAATTCACATGATTAAGACATGTCTTAATCCTGTAAATTATGTTAATCCTGTCTAATAATGCCTGGAACTCTTTATCTTGTCGCAACCCCCATAGGTAATCTTGCGGACATCACTCATCGCGCTCTCCAGATCTTGAAAGACGTCGATCTGATCGCATGCGAAGACACGCGTCACACGCGCAAGCTGCTCCACCATTATGGCATCAACACGAAAGCCATCAGCTATCACGAACACAACGAACAGCAACGCGCTGCCGAGCTCATCGGTCTGTTGCAGCAGGGAAGGGACATCGCGGTTGTTTCTGACGCCGGCACTCCATCGATCAGCGATCCTGGCTTCCGCCTCGTTCGTGCGGCTATTGAAAATGAAGTACCGGTGGTTCCAGTGCCTGGTCCAAGTGCCCTGATCTCGGCGCTGATTGCGGCAGGCCTGCCAACGGATGAATTCTTCTTCGCGGGTTTCCTGCCATCACGGTCAAATGCGCGGCGCGCGCGGCTTACCGAGTTACGAACAGTCCCCGGCACATTGATTTTTTATGAAGCGCCTCACCGGTTGGCCACAACGTTAACAGACGCTTTTGAGACTCTGGGCGAGCGTGAAGCCGTAGTCGCCAGAGAGTTGACCAAAGTGCACGAGGAGATCAGGCGTGGACGTTTGAGCGAGCTCGCCACCCATTATGCGAACGACGAGAACGCGCGCGGCGAGATCGTTGTGCTAATAGATCGAAACGTAATTGGAGAAACAATCGCCCCTGACCAAAGTATCGCCGTATTAGTCGATCAATACGAGCAGAACGGGTTGGACCATCGCGCGGCGTTAAAAAAAGCGGCGCGCGAGCTGGGACTCTCGCGCGCCGAGGCTTATCGCAAGTTGATCGCCGAACGCGGCAGTTCTTAGTTTCCGGCGGAAATGGAAATTTGCATCGGCAAAGGCTTATCGACTTTCAACCTCGCCGGCCGGATTGCAATCTCCCACAACGTCATGTAGACGGTACGCGTAATCTTTTCCATCTTCTGGTAATCGATCTTGTCCGCTGAGTCGCCCGGACGATGATAATCTTCGTGATCACCGTCAAAGAAGAAGATAATCGGAATTCCCTTACGAGCGTAGTTAATATGATCGCTGCGAAAGAAGAAGCGATTTGGATCTTTTGGATCGTCGTAACGCGTATCGTATGTGATGTTCAGGAATGATTTGTTGACCGCATTTACTAGTTCGCCCAATTCGGTGCTCATCATCGTCGAGCCGATGAGATAAACCGAATCAGGCCCGGTTAGCGCAGCGTTGCGCGGATTCGTATCGCCCTC
>JBKPJS010000394.1:0-9618 GCA_046730815.1 Acidobacteriota bacterium | reverse complement strand
CGGCGCGCGCAAATGAGCCGGGACGTAGAGTTCCATTGTTTCGCACGTCGGCTTCGACCATGAGCACTCGGTTCTGTTCGGCAATCACCGGACTTAATCGCATTATCTTGCCCAGATAGACATTCGTATCGCCCTCGACGGTTACACGAACATCCTGACCGGTGCGAACCGTGCGCGACTCGCGCTCGGGTATTTCCGCACGCAGCCTCAGCGGATCCATTCTGACAATGTTGACGACCGGGGCGCCCGCCGCAAGGTATTCACCGACGCTCGTGCGCTTCTCCTGAACGATGCCATCCAATGGCGCGACTACCGCGGTGTCTTTCAGTTGCTGTCGCGCCAGCGCTAGCTCCGAGCGCCGTTGCGCCAGCACGCCCTGCCGGTTTCGAATCTCCTCGTAAGCATCCTGATAACGGCCCTCGGCAACTTTGAATGTTGCAGTCGCTGAATCAAACTCAGCTTTGGCAATCACACCTTGCTCAACCAATCGCGCAGCGCGATCGCGATTGTACCGGGCTTCATCAAGCACCGCGCGCGCCTGACGCACGGTGGCAGTGTTTTCCGGATTGACATTGTCATCGGTGCCGTTAGGCCCCAACCCAAGCCGTGCGCGAGCTTGTGCGAGAGAAGCTTCCGATTGCTGCACACGAAGGCGATAGTCTTCGGCGTCGAGTTGGGCGATTACTTGTCCACGAGCAACGACAGATCCGAGGTCTACTGAAATCGTGCGCACGCGTCCGGGGACTTTCACACTCACTGTTGTTTGATCGTAAGCGGCGAGCGTGCCGTTAGCGGTTACCGTTTCACCGAAAGGGGTTTCGACGACTGGGGTAGTTTTGACCTTTCGAGATGGTCCCTCCTGACGCCCCTGTGCTTGTCGCTGCGAAGCTTGATAGTCACTCTTGCAGGAGGTCAAAAAAAGCGCCCCCAGGAGGAGCGACACTACTAGTAACAGTATCCTGGTCTGAAACATCCTTGGCAGTTTAACACGCGGGCGGGCCAAATCTGGAGCGGGCTAAATCTGGCTTTTACATGTCAAACGTAATGATCATGTAAATCCTGTCACAAGCGACTCTCGCGCCACGCCCGGTACGAAAAATCCTGTCAAACAACCGGAAATTGGTTTTCCTCATCTGAGCGATCATTCTCCCCGGTCTCACCGTAAAAATCGAAAGTTGGCAACTATGAGCCGCCAAAGGCTTCTTGTCCTGTTGTGCCTTTCTGTCTTCTGCTTATCGATGGTCCAACTCACTCGCGCACGTGGCGAGTTAAGAGTGAACGAGACCCTCACCAGAATTCTCCTGCAAAACCGACCGGCCGAGGTCCTGCTCGCCGTTGAAAACTCAACTGGCCGGGCCTTGAATGCCAGAGTCCAGGTCGAGCTCCTCGATCCACGCAACCGGGCCACCGCACAAATAACCGGCGTGCAAGCGATCGCAACAGGAAGTCAGGTACTCAGGCTCTCCTTGCCGATTTCCTTCTCAAACTTGAAAGAGAATGATCGTCGTCAATTACTGTGGTACAGGCTGCACTATCGTCTCAGTGAGGAAGGCGCGGCTGCCACAGAGGGAATCGTTTCGTTATCAGAGCTCACACCAGACCTGTTTGAGATTCGTGTAGCCGCGTCTGAATATGTGCGCGAGGGAGGCCGCTACCGCGCGCGCGTCCAGGCAATTCACCCGGTCACCAGCCGGCCTGCTGTTAATGTTCGCATCGACGGTGAGCTTACACTCGACGACGATAATGACAAGAGTATAAAGCTACGCACTGGCAAAAATACCGATGCCAAAGGTTATGCCTTATTGGATTTTGTGTTGCCGCAACGCTTTCCCCAGTTTCCTCATAGCAGCCGGCCCACGTGTGGTGAAATCCATGTGACAGGTAGGAACGGCGCTATCGTCGCAGAAGCAAAAGCGGACGTGCTCGTCGATCAATTCGCGCGCATTCTAATCAGCAGCGATAAACCACTCTACCAGCCAGGCCAGGTGATGCATGTACGCGCACTGGTCTTTACTCCTTCAAAGCATGCGCTTGCGAATCAGGATACCGTCATCAGGATTTGCGACCCCGACGAGACAACGATCTTTCGTACGGTGGTTAAGAGTTCGCGCTTCGGCATTGTCAATGCCGACTGGCTGATTCCGGAAAATACGCGTCTCGGAGATTATCGAATCTGGGTGGGCATCGACGGCGAAGAGGAGTTTGCTCACATCGGGTATGACGTTCGCGTCAGCCGGTATGAGTTGCCGAATTTCTCTGTCAACGTCCAACCGGATCGAGAGTACTACTTGCCTGGGCATGATGCGGAAGTCAGCGTCCGAGCCGACTACTTATTCGGAAAACCTCTCGCACGCGGTCACGTGCGCGTGGTGCGCGAAACTGAACGTGAGTGGAATTATCGCGAACAGAAGTGGGACATCGTCGAGGGTGACAAGTATGACGGTGAAGCTAACACCAGCGGCGTCTTTGTAGCTCACATCAAGCTGGCAAACGATCATAAAGAACTCGCCGATTCGGATTACCGCCAGTTTAGGGATGTCACGTATGCCGCTTACTTTACTGATCCGACGACGAATCGAACGGAACAACGACGCTTCGATTTGCGGATAACCAAAGAAGCCATACACGTCTATGTCATTCAGAACTACGGCTGGGAATACGACCGGGCATTGCCATTAAAGTTCTACGTTTCGACCTTCTATGCAGACGGCTCGCCGGCCCGCTGCAAAGTGACTCTCAGACTTACAAATGCTCACGCGAAAAACAACAAGTCAGTGGCAACACTGCGAACCAATCGTTATGGTCTCGCGAAAGTTAACGGTTTCCGTTTGCCGCGCGAATTCGAGAATGAATCCCAGGCCGATTTAGTTGTTTCGGCCGTCGACTCGCGCGGCCAAAAAGGAACCGAAACACAAAACCTTTCAATCGACGATGGGCCAACAGTGCTCGTAGAGACCGACAAAGCACTCTATCGTACTGGCGACCCAGTCACTGCTTTTATAACTTCGAGCACTCCGGACAAAACGGTGGTGGTAGATCTTGCGCACGATTTGAATGTAATCCGTTCGGAACGCGTGCAACTACATAATGGCCGTGGCTCAGTGACCTTCTCATACTAGCCTGACTTCAAAGATAAGCTGACCATTGCTGCGTATGAGGATTTTCCGGAATCGCAACGGATGATTAGTACACGCACAATCCTTTACCCGCGCAATCCTGACCTCAAGGTGAACGTGCAAACCTCACAAACAAGTTATCGTCCCGGTGAAGATGCAGAAGTCGACTTAAGCGTGCGCGTCCCGGAAGGTGGCGCGACTGAGAGCGCGTTGGGCGTGGTCATTTTAGATAAAGCGGTTGAGGAGCGGTTCCGCACGAACCAGGAATTCGGTCAAAGCTCTTACACTTTCAACGATGCACTCCAGCGTTTCCTTGGCGCTGATGAACAACTGGCGGGACTGACATTAAGGGATCTTCAACGGCTGGATATGACGAAGGCCGTTTCGCCCGATCTTGATCTCGTCGCCGAAGTCTTGCTCAACCAGGGAAGAGATTATTACCCGAGCTTCCACAGTAGCGATCAGTATGAAACGGAACAGCTAAGTGTCTTCGCGGAGTCAATCAGAGAACAACTAAGACCAGTCAGAGAAGCTTTACTACGACGTTACGTTCGAACATCAGATTACCCAAAAGACGAGCCCAGCCTGCGGCGTTTGGTATCGGAGTCACAGATCGACCCGAACACTCTGCGTGATCCCTGGGGCGTGGCATATCGCGCTCGTTTCTTTGTCGACAAGCAATCCGATGCTCTTACGCTGGTAAGCGCGGGCGCGGATAAGCACTTTGAAACCGGCGATGACTTTTCCGTCGAGCGATTCGGCTGGCCTTATTTTCGACCCGTGGGTGAAGCGATCGACAAGGCTGTCCATCGCTACCATTACACGACAGGGGGTTTCATTCGCGACTTCTCTACTTTGAAGGGTGAGTTATCGAGCGATGGCTTTGAGTTGGACCGGATACTTGATCCGTGGGGCAAACCATATCGCTTTGAATTCAACGTTAGAGAAAGCAATTATGTGATTGAAGTCAGCAGCGGAGGACCTGACCGACAGTTTTCTGCTGACTGGAGTTATGGCAGAGACGATTTTGTAATTTGGACGTCTGCAATTGACTACTTTGCCGAGCAGCGCGCACGCATACAAACTACTCTAATTAAAAACCTCAGCACGAAGACGTTTCCTCAAACTGAGCGAGATCTGCGTGAGGCACTGCGAGGTTCGGGAGAGTCGCTCGAGACTCTTCAAGATCCGTGGAGCCGGCCCTACTACCCGATTTTCAAAACGGAATCGTCTTATACAGATCGTGGGCGCATAACGAACCGTGCGAACGCTGGAGAACGCGTGACTCAGCAAATGGAACTTATTCCTGTGACTCAAACGGTCGCATTCATCACTCTCCGAAGCATGGGCGCGGATGGCAAGGCTGGAACATTGGATGATTTCAATGTGGCGACATTCAGTGAGATTGTCTCTGAACAACAACGCGGACAATTCCTGCCACAGCCGGTGACCTCAACAGTTGTGTTCTCAGGAACCGGCGGAGCGATCTCCGGGGTTGTAAATGATACGAGCGGGGCGAGCATTGAAGGAGCTACGATTACTGCTACCCGATCTGTTGACGGACAGAGCTATCACAGTTCGAGCAACGACGAAGGAAAGTACACCTTTGGTGATCTGTCACCTGGATTATATGAAATACGTTTTGAAGCTTCAGGTTTCAGTGCCACAATAATCACAGACGTGCTGGTGCGCGCGTCTAACCTGACGGAAGTCAATGTAACTCTCCAGGTCGGGGCTACCACAGAAACGGTAACAGTTACCGGCGGTGGTCCTGGTTTGCAAACACAAGCCTCATCTGTAAGCGCAAGTCGAAATGTAAAATCGCGAGGCTCTCAACAAGTATCGACACCACGGTTGCGAGAGTACTTTCCCGAAACGTTGCTTTGGCAACCCTCGATCGAGACTGACAAACAAGGCCGCGCAAAAATCAGTTTCAAACTGGCCGACAACATCACGACCTGGAAAATGGCCGTAATCGGCTCTACTGAAGACGGCCTGATTGGCACAGCAGAAACGGAAATCAAAGCCTTTCAACCATTCTTTGTCGAACACGATCCGCCGCGCGTGCTGACGGAGGGCGATGAGATTTCACTGCCTGTCGTCGTTCGCAACTATCTCGAGCGAACCCAAAATGTTGACCTTGAAATCAAGCCTGAGAGTTGGTTTTCGTTGCTTGGACCGGCGCGCAAGCGAACCACTGTCGCTGCCAGCGAGGCCGCACGCGAGACTTTCGACCTTCGTGCAATTTCGTCAGTAAACGACGGCAAGCAACGCATCACCGCAACCGGCTTCGACGTTAGCGATGCCATCGAGAAGCCTGTCACGGTCCATCCTGACGGCGAGGAGCTGTCGCTGACTGCCGGCGATCTTCTTGGTAGTTCAGCGACGCTGGAGTTGAACGTCCCGCAAACCATGATTCCTAATTCCAAGCGGGCTGAGTTGAGAATCTATCCAAACCTGATGACGCATGTGATCGAGAGTGTCGAAGCAATCATGAGCCGGCCATACAGTTGCGCGGAGCAAACTATTTCATCGACATATCCGAGTCTGCTGCTGTTGCGGCATTACAAGCAGACTGGTGAAGATTTCTCGCTGCGCGCGCGAGCGCAACGCTATCTGAATGATGGATACAGTCGCTTACTTAATTATCGTCATGACAGCGGTGGTTTTACTTACTGGGGACGCGGGGAATGCGACGTGGCGCTTACTGCGTATGCCTTGCGGTTCTTGACTGATGCGGCTGGCGTGATTGCAGTGGATGATGAGGTTATTGACGAGGCTCGTCAGTGGCTGGTGAAGCAGCAGCGAGCTGATGGGAGTTGGCCGGCGCACGATTACTGGAGCGATCGTGAAGATAGACGCCATACCGCTCTGCTTACAGCATATGTCGCACGCAGTCTCACAATCACTGGAACCAAGCCCGTACATGAAGATCAGTCGACTGCACTGAAACGCGCGCTCGATTATCTCGACCATCGGGCCAACGAAATTGACGAGCCTTATTTACTCGCTTCGTATGCGTTGGCGGCGATCGATGCGCAAGACACGGCACGAGCCAAGCCGGTAATCGACAAGCTGCGTTCAGTGGCCCACGCGGAAGGCAGCACTACCTTTTGGTCGCTCGAAACGAACACACCTTTTTACGGGTGGGGAGTTGCTGGGCGCGTCGAAACGACTGCGCTGGCAATTCAGGCGCTCACCAGATACTGCGAAACTGCGACTTGCGAAGCTGATACGAAATTGATCAACCGCGCCGTGCTGTTCCTGCTCAAACAAAAAGATCGTTACTGTGTGTGGTATTCAACGCAGGCCACCATCAATGTGCTGGATGCGATGCTTGCATTACTTTCGACTAAGCCGATAAGGCAGGCTGAATCAGCAGCAGAGATCCTGGTTGATGGGCGCGTAGTGCAAACGATTCAAATGCCGGCCGGCAACGGTCTGGCTGCTCCGATTACGTTTGACATTTCTCAGTTCGTGCATACGGGAAAGAATTTAGTCGAGATCAAGCGAGCGAGTGGTTCGCCGTTCGCATCGGCCCAGGCAGTCGTCAATTACTACGTGCCGTGGCCGGCTTCCAATGCAGCGCGATTGAATGAATCAAGTGATCTGCGGTTGAAGGCGAGTTTCGACAAAACGGAGGGCAGGATTAACGACACGATTACCTGTCACGTCGCAGTCGAGCGTGTTGGCTTTCGTGGTTACGGAATGATGCTCGCTGAGATCGGTCTGCCACCGGGTGCTGACGTCGATCGAAGTTTGCTCGAGACGGCGATGAAGAGTTCGGGTTGGGCCATCAGCCAATACGATGTGCTTCCCGATCGGGTTGTGCTGTATCTCTGGCCACAGGCGGGCGGTGTTAAATTTGATTTCCAGTTTCGCCCCCGCTTCGGAATGAATGCGCAAACTCCACCGGCTGTTGTCTATGACTACTACAATCCAGAATCACGCGCGACCCTGCCGCCAGCGCGCTTCATAGTGAAATAGCAATCCGCAGATTACGCAGATTTCTTCTGTGTAATCTGTGGATGGTTTTCAAAAGCCCCGTCGGATCAAATACGACAGGTGTAATCCGAAACAGCTTCACATACAGTCCATCACTCTTCTTGGTGTAATCTGTGGATTGCTTTCTAAAAACTGCGCCGGAAGAGATAAGACATCTTTATGAAGAACGTTCTTCCATTACGTCGAAAACCCGGTTCAAGTTGCCCGTTAAACGGACTGAAGCCGTTGCGATTCAGATCATCGTTGTACCCGGCATAAAACGCGGTCCCTGGACTGGGAGTCCAACCCAGCAGAAACTGTCCTTTGACGTTGGAAGCTAGCGTGTCGTAATCAACACGCCCTCGGGCAAAAAGGAATCGGGTGAACTGGTAGGTCGTGCGGAGCGAAACAATGTTCTCATCGAAAGCGACCCGCCCGGTATCATAGCGTGTGAGTCGCTCTTTTGTATAACTTAACCGCGCGTTGATCGCGCTGGTGGGTTGATAGGTTATGCCGCCGTCGAAGTGCCAGAAATCGCCCGGTCCCGGATCCTGAGGTGAGCGACAAACGGCGGGCAGTGGATCCGTATTACAAAGACCAGCATCGCGTGCCTGTGCGGCCGCCAACGCCGGTGGACTCACGCGTGGAAACTTCGGCCCGGCGCCAAAGTCGAAATCCAACGCGCCCCAAACATGATTCACGAAGAAGTTGAAGTTGTATTTCTTGGTCGGCGCCGAGCCGCCAAAAAAATACATGCCGGTGGTGGACGACGAACGCTCGTTATCATCTCCTGCAAACGTGCAAGTGTTATCCGCGACGCAATTCGTGCCTGGCTGACGCTTCGGTCCAAACTCGCTTTCGAAAACGCGATCGTAACCTTTGTCCAATCCCAAACCGAAATACGTTTGTTTGGGTAGTTGCACCTGGATCTGCGTCTCGTCGTTGAAGTTTTGCGAACGCCCTTGCCAATCAAAGTTGGCGTTCAAATCAGTGTAGACTCGCCACGAGATCAGCTTTGCTTTTGGTTTGGGTTCAGAGTTGTAGCGGATGAACCAGTTGGGATTGTTTGTGTTTGGCCGTCGATTAAAACCGACGTCCGCGATGTAGTAACGCGTGCGCCCCACCATCGCAAACTCGTGACCGAAGTGGCGGCCACCGTGATTGTAATCTAGGGCGTAGATGAAACCATTCTGCTTGCTGTCGCGCAGCTTGCCCTCTTCCGGGAAGAAGAAGAGGTCGCGGCTATGCGTTCCCAGCACTTGCCAACTAAACGTCTTCTGTTTGTCGATACGAAAACGGCCGTCGAAACCGCCGAGCTCGTTGTAACGATCCACGAAGCGATAGTAGGTCGTCAGAAAACCTACAAACGAATCCGATTTCCCGACGTCGCGCTTCACTCGCATAATACCGACCGCAGCATTCTTATCGACAAACCGCTGAATACCCGGAAAGACGTTTGGATTGGTTCGATCCTCTTCATTGAAATTGCCTGGTCCATTGTCCGAAGCCAGCAACAAACCAAACGTGTTTCGATTAACTTTTCCGGTTAGCTTGACTGCGTAATCGGGATCGATGATCGCGCGTGTATGCACGGCGGCGATTTGCGTATTGAAGATGTCGATACCTTCGAGAAAGAATGGTCGTTTCTCTTCGAAGAAGATCGGAAAGCGCTGATTGGCGGTCACGACCAATTGATCTGATTCAACCTGCGCAAAATCCGGGTTCAGCGTGAAGTCGAGCGTGACGGTCGGCGTGAGCGTGTATTTGCCAGTCAGGCCGGGGTCGAGCTCGATCGGTTCATTTACAAAACGCCCGGGGTCGGGAGTTCCCCGTGCGGCGTTGAATGGGAGCGCAGTTTTTCGCTTGCCGGTTTCCGACACGGTCAAACTCGGAATCAGTTCCAGCGTTCGTTCTGTTGAAAGACCTTCGAGCCCGGTGAGATGTCCTGCCTGCGCAAGCCAACTATTCTTGTCGCGATCCATCGGAATCCACATGTCGAGCGAATTGTTCAGCCGCTTGGTGCGTCGCCAGAAGTGCACTCCCCACAACTTGTCTTTGCCGGCAACGTAGCGCAGAGACTTGAAAGGGAGCGCGACTTCGATCATGTAACCATCGCTCGTGACCATTCCTTTCGACTCCATCACGAGATCGAGACTGAAGTCTTCGCCTTGTCCTTCGGTCCAAATGCCATCCGCCTGCACGCCTAGTGGATTGAAGTCAAACTCGTAAGCGCGTCGCTGGTCGTTGAAAGTGTCGAAGAGAATGCCGACGTAGTCGTCGTCCCAGATGTTGTCGCGCTTCGCGATGTTGGCGCGCACCTTAGTCGGGTCATCGAAACAATGAAATGCGATGTAGAGAAAGCGCGGGTCGTAGCCAAGTCTTACTTCGGTCCGATTCTGGGGCACAAGATTGTCGCCGGGCTGCACTTGGTAAAAGTCTTTGAGTACAGCAGCCTTCTGCCAAACTTCATCGTCAAGCTTGCCATCGATCACGGGTGGTTTGGCGAACAGGGCTAGCT
>JBKPJS010000393.1:0-3178 GCA_046730815.1 Acidobacteriota bacterium | reverse complement strand
GTGTCGTTGCCTCCCAGATTAAAACTGGTGAAAGCGTACGCGGAGATACCCGCGAAAACGGTGTTCTGATTTTTCCAGTCTTCGAGTGTCGGCTCTGACACTGAACCAAAGCCGTTGGGTTTGAATGTTTCGGAAAGATCGACGAGTTGTTGTGATTCGGGAAATGGGAGCGGTTTAAGCAACACCGCAAACAGCGGAGAAGATAGCGGTGTTAGCGCCGATGCCGAGTGCGAGCGTGAGAGCGGCAACCAACGTAAAGCCCGGACGCTTTGCCATCATTCGAATCGCATAACGCAAGTCCTGGATGAAATTCCGCATGTTGCTCCTCCTCCCCACTCTTGTGATTTTTGTGGCTCACTTCACTTTCATCACTACGAAAGTCAGATCGTCGTAAAGCGACATGCCGTCACACCATTCTTTGATACGACGTGCCACTACATCGCGAATCTGATCTGCCGACAGTGACGCAATCGATTTCAACGTGTCCATAATTCTGTCTGCGCCAAACTCCTCACCTTCGACATTCATCGCTTCGGTTAGACCATCCGTGTATAAGAACAGCAGATCGTTTGACTTCATCTGCACGGTCTCCTGTTCATAAGCCGCTTCCTCAAAAGCTCCGGCTACAAGTCCGCCTGAGGTCAATAGGCGAAACTCGGAATTCGCGTCGGCCTGAAGATAAAGAGGTGGATTGTGCCCGGCGTTGACGTAGGTCAGGCACTGCGTCAATTGATCGAAGATGGCATAAAAGAAAGTGACGTAGTGCTCGCCGTTAGTGGTATTGAACAGCAAACGATTGAGCTTGCTAACGATCGACGACAACTCGTAACCCGCCGGGCTACTCGATCCATTTCTGGCCGTCAGGCTTCGCAAAGTTGCCTGGACTGTCGACATCAACAAAGCCGCCGGCATTCCCTTCCCGGCAACGTCTGCAATCGCCACACCGAGCTGCCTGTTGTCAAAGTTGATGAAGTCGTAATAGTCACCACCAACGCCGCGAGCGGGTTCGCAGAAGCCGGCGATTTCCATAGCGACACACTTGGGAGCGCAGGACGGAAGAAGACGCTGTTGCACTTCTGCTGCGAGTGCGAGTTCGCGCCGCATGCGTTCCTGGGCCACCATGCGTTCGGTTAGTCTCGCATTATCGATTATCAGGGCAAGCTGTGCGGCGATAGACATCAGGAGCTCACGATCCGCCACAGAGTATTGAAACTCACCGCGGCGCGGACCAAACGAGAGTATTCCCACGAGCTCATGTCTTTGTTTTATCTGGACCAGGATGCGTGACTTGATAGTGCGCAAACAATCGTGTTCACTCGCACGCTCTTCACGCATCGCGGGCAAAACTGAATTCAGTGCTTGCGACCACGTGTCGATTTCCTTAGGCTCGATCACGAGCGGCGTCGAGAGACCCATCAAGCGCCGCACAACGAAGGCGCGCTTACTCAAATGCAAACGTTTGCCGTCCGGATCAGTTTCCGCAGACCCGCCCTGAGTTGATAGCACGCGCAAGTTGAAATGTCCGCTGGCGTCGTCACGAACGAAAATTGCCGCGTTGCTTGCATCGAGGGCGTTTCTGACACGGTCAGCAAGATTTTGATAGAGCTGATCGATGCTGGTGACGTGCTGCGTACCGGGCCCGAGATCGAAGAATATCCGGCGTTCGTCGTACGGCGTAGGTGCGTAACGACGTTCGATTCTTGGCAGGAGCGATCGGCGAGCAAGGACATGAATAAGAATAAATGCCGCGAGGAGCAGCAGCGAAATTAGCGCGTCGGCTCGACGGCCATAGGCGTCGATAAACCTCAGCCGGTTACCCGAAAAGACAACGAAGTAAATCGCAGCGAATAGAATGATTTCGACGGAATAGTAGACTCGCCTGAGGCTTAAATGTCCTTTGGACTTGCGCCAAAGACGGCGCGCCGCTTTGGGCGTCGGCATATTGACGCGCGGCAAGATCCTCATTGCGTTACTCCGATCACTCAAAACTTCGGGGATTTTCCGGAAACAGAATATGATCTTTTCACTATGAAGGACACCGCCGCCAGCCGTTCTCTGACAAGGTATTGCGCGGCGGTTTACGTCTCTGAGTTAGTGAAAGTTAAGGGGAAGATGTTGCAGTCGTGCGGAAGTAATTAGAAAATAACTCTGGTAATAACATGTCATCAGCGACTCAAACAGACGTCACGCAAATACTCCTCGACTGGCGCAGCGGGAACGAGGAGGCTCTGGATCGGTTGATGCCCCTGGTGTATGACGAACTCCGCCGGCTTGCGGGTCGCTACATGCGGAGTGAGCGATCAGAGCACACGCTGCAAGCCACAGCGCTGGTCAACGAAGCTTACCTTCGCCTCGTCGACATGAAGGTGTCGTGGCAAGATCGGGCGCATTTTTTTGCCGTGGCGGCGCGGTTGATGCGGCGATTGCTGGTAGACCACGCCCGGGCCAATCAGCGCGCTAAACGTGAGAGCGGCGCGCAAAAAGTTTCGTTGGATGATGCGCTTGAAGTTTCATCCAAGCCGGCTTTAGATCTGGTGGCGCTGGATGAAGCATTGACGCGATTCGCGACGTTTGATCCGCGGAAGGCGGAAATCATCGAACTGCACTTCTTTGGTGGTCTCAGCAACGAAGAAGTCGCCGAGGCGCTCGCTATCTCTCGCGCGACCGTGCAACGAGATTTGCGCCTCGCGAAAGCATGGCTCAGCCATGAATTGAAAAGCCGGCAAGGTTGACAGGATTTACAGAATTTTCAGGATTGAAGAATGAACTGAGGTCTTCATCTGTTTATCCTGAAAATCCTGTAACTATGATTCGATGACTTCATTCAGAAGGGTTCCTATCGCCGAACCCATGCCGTCCACCACAAACCGTGCACGCAGTCGCAAATTCAGTGTTATCGACTCGATGCTGTACTGGCGGCACCGTTCGCAGGTATGCGTAGATCGCTTTCAGATCATCGTCAGTCATATTGCGGAAGTAGCCCCACGGCATAATTGAATTCAGTTTCCGCGCGCCGACGTGGCCCGTCCGCAGAGTGTTGATGAACATCGCTTCGTCGTAGTAAGAAATCCCGGACGCATCCGGCGTTATGTTCGCACTACTCACTTCGCCCCAGGGACCTTTGAATGACAGGCCACCGGCAAACGCCAATTGCGTGCTAGGCTGGGCTTGCTTATTC
>JBKPJS010000392.1:0-3497 GCA_046730815.1 Acidobacteriota bacterium | reverse complement strand
TATGTTATCTGTTAAGAGTAGGCTGTAACCGTCTTTGGAAAGGTGAGACTATTTAGTAATCGACAGGCTTTGCCTCATAGTCTTCCAGCCACAAAAAAAAGCACAAAAGCATTTCCGCTGATTTTTGTGCCTGGGATCTGCGTCAAGGAGGTATGTGAATATTCGACCCGCAGCGCCATCTCTACTTTCTGAAACCGCGCGCGCAAGACATCCATCTGTAACTCTCAGAACAACTCTGGCGTCTTGCGCGCATCGAGGACGAACTCATTTACTGCAAACTCAGAAGCACGAGAATCTCGCCTGTGCCGCGCGGCAATGGTTCTAAAGCCTTACCGATTAGCGTTCCCGGCGCGTGCATCTGCCTGCCTCCGATAATCACCGGCTTCGACTTCATCGCCATTCCTTGTTTGTCGCTCGTCACCAGCAAATCACCAATACGAATCGGACTGCGTGTCGCATCAACTTTAACTCTAACGCGGCCCGTGGTGGCCACCAGCACTTTCCCGCTGCCGGACTCGCCGAGCGTAATTCCCGGTTGCGCGGAGACAACGCCTGCCACTCGAGTGTCATACGCCTGAGTTGAGGCCATGACCTGATTCGATTTTTCAGTGTCAAGAGCGACGACGGTACCCGCGGCCAGTGTCTGTCGCGCCGGAACCCATTCGGCTACGTCCTGATATTTGGCGCCGATGTTTCCGGCGACTGTGACGTTGCCACCAAAGCTCGCATTCCCGTCACGACCAATTACGAAGGCGTCGCCGCCACTGGCGTTAGTTACGCGTAGCGGACGTAGCGTCTTGCTGGTGTAGACCCCGTGAGCGTTATACCCCGACCCGCTGATGAGCAAGATGTCGTGATCGGAACCAGCATAGTAAGCGTTATTGGCATCAGGCCCCAATTTCAAGGTGTAAGAGATATTCTCCGTCCGCGGTGATACGAACACATCGCCGACCCTGCCGACCGTGAACGAATCAATACCCTGCTGAGATCTCAGGCGGAACAAACGGACTGCGGCTCCGGTGTACGTTCCATGAGGAGACAATGTCGAGCCGTCAATAAACAACGCATCGTGAGGGTTGCCGGCGTAATAGTTGTTTGTGCCATCCGGAGTGATGGTGACGGTGGCATTAACCGATGCGCTGTTCGTCGCTACGGCAAGCTTTGCGGCCGGGGTGGTCGTCCCGACCCCGACGTTACCGCTATTAGTGTTATTGATGTTATTTCCGCTGGTGGCCCATTGACCGTGTGCGGCCTGGGGCAACACGAACAGAATTACCAGAGTAAATAGGGTGGAAAGCCAACCGGCCGAAATGGACTGTTTACGCAGTTCGTTATTCATCATTGTCGTTTCTCCTCTTTGGGATCATTGCAGACTTAGTAGGACCATGATTTCGCCTGTGCCCTTTTCGAGCGGCTGCAAAGCTTTACCAATCAACGTTCCCGGACTATGAATTGACCGGCCATTAATCACGATAGGTTCTGATTTCATGGCATAGCCGGTTGTCTCGCTTGTGACCAACAGATCGCCAACCCGAATCGGCGCACGTGTGGCGTCAACCTTCACCTTTACGCGGCCGGTGGTGGCAACCAGCACTTTATCTTCTCCCGCTTCGCCAAGGGTCAGACCCGGCTTGCTCGAGATCACACCTGCTACCTTCGTATCGTAAGCCTGGGACGAAGCAACGACGTCGCTGCCACGTTCTGCATCAAGCACGACAACTGTGCCGGGGTCGAGTTTTTGTGTGGTAGGAACCCACTCAGCCACATCCTGATACTTGGCGGCGATATTGCCTGTGACACTAACATCGCCGACGACATGCAGCTTGGTGGCAGGCGTAGCTGTGCCGATGCCAACGTTACCGGAGCCGTCAATTCTCATTCTATCGATGTTATTCGTGCCAAAGACCAGCGCAGCGTTATTGACGTTGATCAGGTGAGCACAATTAGCGCAATGATAGTTTTCCGAAGTGACTCCGCTATTATTCTGACCAAGAATCAGTCCCCAATTGTTTGCTGAAGAAGTTATATTGAGCTGATTCTGGAGCGTACCGGAAGGCGCGGTACCAATAATCTGCGCGGTATTCCCGAACCTGCCCGAAATGTAACCGCTTACGGTCATGATTTGATTAGGACTTGAGGTGCCGATGCCAACATTACCGGAGCCGTCAATTCTCATTCTATTGATGTTATTCGTGCCAAAGATCAGCGCAGCGTTGTTGTAGTTGATCAGGTGAGCGCAATTAGCGCAATGATAGTTATCCGAAGTGACTCCGCTATTATTCTGACCAATAATCAGTCCCCAATTGTTTGCGGAAGAAGTTATATTGAGCTGATTCTGGAGCGTACCGGAAGGCGCGATACCAATAATCTGCGCGGTATTCCCGAAGCTGCCGGAAGTGTATCCGCTTACGGTCATGATTTGATTAGGACTTGACGTGCCAATGCCGACATTGCCCGTATTGGTGTTGTTAATGTTGTTCCCATTGGTGGCCCACTGGGCCGACGCGGTTCCGGCCGTCGCTAATACAATTGACACCGCGAACAGGATCGCCAAATGAATTCGCATTGGCCAGAGCTTATCGGCTTTCATATTTCCTCCTCTGCTGATGACCGCGAATAACGCGCACAATGATGATCACTTCACACGATCGCGCAGTTCGGCTGCATGGACTGCCTTAATGATTGTGGTTCCCGCCGTTAATGTCGGATCGGTATAAGCGCTTGTAGATAGACCAAGCGCGCTGCGCGCCGCATCCACATTACTTCGCAGCTCACTAATGTGAACCGCCTTGACGGCGACGCCCGACAGTGAGCTATCGGTCCAAGTTGCTGCACTCAATCCCGCCGCTGCTCGCACAGCGTTCACAGCGGACCGCAGTTCAGTAATATGAACGGCCTTGACGAGCGTCGTGCCGGCAACCAGCGGGTCGTCCGTGAAGATGATCGTCGTAGCGATATCGGTATTACTGAAATCGGAATAGTTGCCGTTCGCGTCGACGGCGCGGACGCGATAGATGTACGTTGTCGTACTGCTCAATGAACTGTCAGTGAAACTCGTCGAAGCCGTGTTTGTGAGCGTGGTAAACGGGCCGTTCTTGGATGTCGCTCGCTGAATCTCGTAGTGATCGATTGAGCCGGAACCCGCACTCCAACTCAGAGACACACTCGACGTTGAGCTTGCGGTTGCGACGAGATTGCTGGGCGCTCCGGGTGGCAACGCGTTGCTCGAGTTGACGTTGATGATCGCCGCCACGGAAGGCACGCCACTGCTGTTGAGAATAAACAGCATGTAATAACCCGGAGGGATGGAGTTCGAACTCGATGGCAGCGTGACGTTCAACCCTCCCAAGCCTTGCGTGAATGAGAGACGATTAAAACGCTGATTCATGTTGCGCGTGTGAGTGACTGACGAGAGTGCTACGAGAGTAACATCTGAGATATTCGCTGCATCGGATGTAGTCACAAAGATCGTCGAGCCTGGCCGAGTGCCTTTAGAG
>JBKPJS010000391.1:0-4853 GCA_046730815.1 Acidobacteriota bacterium | reverse complement strand
ATGGTCCAACAACGATCTTGTCCATGTAGATGTCAGGAGCGTTGAGCAAGCCACCGCGCTCAGCCGCAGCCAACACCGCAATCGCGTTGTTTGCTCCCAGCGCGCAAAGATTCGTGCCCTCGAGCGGGTCGACCGCAATATCAACCTCCGGGCACGATTCGGCAATCTCCTCGCCCACGCCAAAGCCGCCTCCGACTTCCTCGCCGATGTAGAGCATCGGGGCTTCATCACGTTCGCCCTCGCCAATCACGACGCGGCCGCGCATCGGCACCGTGTCCATGACTTCCCGCATCGCCTCAACCGCCACGTGATCGGAAAACTTTCGATCACCCTGGCCCATTGTCCTCGCCGCGGCGATGGCGGCGGCTTCACATACGCGCAAGAAATCCAGGGACAGCTCGCGCTCTGTCCTCAGCTCATCACCCATTCGTTTCAGATCTCCTGGTTGAGGAAGTAATCAGTAAATGCCTGCTCATACTAGCAGAGCAAAGTACAATTTTGTAAATCGGCCCTGCGTTCTCAATTATTCCGGTAGACAAATGAATTTCTAACGGGTACTCTCCGCGCGCCTCTTCGTTTCTGCGTCCTCATCACCATGGATCGAAGAATAGAACTCGTCATTTCAAAAATGCAGACCGAAACCGCGAGCCCGTGGGACACTGCGACGCTCGCCGTGCTGGTGAATCTCTCTCCCTCGCGCTTCCGCCATCTTTTCAAACAAGAAACCGGAACAAGTCCAGCCCAGTACCTCAAAGATTTTCGGCTGCGAAAGGCAGAGGTCATGTTGCGAACAACCTTTCTTTCGGTGAAGCAGATCCTGAAGCAAGTGGGCCTCGGTTCAAACACTCACTTCGTGAACGATTTCCGTCAGCTACACGGCATGACACCGACCGCTTATCGCCGGGCGTTTTGGCGCGCAACAAAGATAAGGAAGTCGCGCAAAAAGAAATCTTAGCCAGTTTCGGTAAGAATTAGCCGCTTTCGATAAGAAACAGCCGTTGACTACGATTTGTGATCAGATTAGATTCCCGTCGCCCCACAAAAACAACTCATACAAATGGAGTCTTTGAAATGTTCTTCCAGTCCTCACGTGGAATGCTTTGTCTATTCCTGATCTTGTTGCCGGCACTGCCGGCTCTGGGCCAAACGCCCGACACTGTTCTGGCTTCTGTTAAGGGCACCGAAATTACACAGAAGCAAGTTGACGATTTAGTGGCGGCGCGAATCTATCCGTTGCAACAGCAACTCTATGCAATCAGAAAAGCGGCGTTGGATAACCTAATCACGAAGAGAATTCTCGAAAGCGAAGCTACCGCCAGAGGTATTTCGATCGAGGAACTTCGCCGTCAACTCACGCTTGGAGAAACCAATGTCACGCAGGCGCAGGTGGAGGAAGCTTACAAGCAAAACGCCTCATTCTTCGCCTCGATGAGTCCTGACGAAGCACGAGAGAGATTGCGTCTGGATCTGGAGAACCAGGCGCGCATGAAACACTACCGTACGGGCCTTGAAGCGTTGCGAAAAAAGTGGAACGTCAAGCTCAACTTTGCGGCGCCTGTATTTGTGTCAGAGTTAGACGACGGAGTGTCGCCGGCGCAGGGAGCCGCCAAACCTCTGGTAACGATTGTGGAGTTTTCTGACTTCGAGTGTCCGTTTTGTAACCAGGTGCAGACGACGCTGAAGCAGGTCATGCAGAGCTATGGCAACAACGTGCGCCTGGTCTTCAAGCACATGCCACTGGAAGGTCATCGAAACTCATTGCCTGCCGCTCGAGCAGCTTATTGCGCGGCTGAGCAGGATCGCTTTTGGCAGTTTCACGATGCGCTGTTTGCTTCCAGGAGCTTGTCGCCTGCCGTCTTCGATCAGATCGCCACAGACCTCGGTCTTGGTGTGCCGATGTTTCAAGCTTGTCTGAACTCCGAGCACTCGCGAACTGCGGTCATTAAGGACATCGAAACTGCCCGGCTGTTTCGTATCGAGAGCACGCCAAGCTTCATAGTCAATGGACAATTAATTCAAGGCGCCCTCAGCTTTGCCGATTTTCAAAAAATCATCGAGCGCGAGCTGGGCCAACGCGCTACTCAAAAACAATCCTCAACGAATTAGGAGACCTCATGAAACGAACAGTTTGCTTAGTCCTTACCTCATTACTACTTTCTGCGTTCTGCGCCTGCGCGACTATGGCCCAGGCGCGACCTTCACAGGCTTCACAGGAAAAGTTAGTACGCGAAACTTACAAGAAGCTCGAGAACTACAACGCCGCCGCCCAGGTCTTTCAAAACGAGCTGACGAAGAAACCACTTCGTGCGGAGGCAAATCTCAGCTTCGAGCTCAGCGATTTTCACTCGGGCGATATCCGTGAGATTATCAATCAAAAATATGTGGAGTTGGTAACACTACCCACCGGGGAGATTGTATCGCTAACTCGGGGTGGCCACTCGCTTGACGGTGGTCCACAAGAAGCCACGTTTGGTGCTGCCTGGGAAGGCGGGCAGTACGCTTCGGTGTTCGACCCAATGTGGATAGTCGCGGACGTTTTTCATTTTGAGGCCGCGCGATATTACGACATCAAGACGTACGTCTCTTACCAGGTCACGGTAAGGTTGGAAGAGAAGTCTCGCACTTATCGCGCGCTGGCCCTTTTTCATGAAACGACGGGCGCGCCGGAGTTTTGGGACGCGATCGTAAATGGACTCGGCAACGTGTGGGAAGAAAAGCGTCCAGCCTATAAGGCGAAGACTGCTCTAACTACGGATAACTCGTACGCCACGATTTCGTCAGACGGTGGTTCATCCGGCTCGACCGCTACCTCAACCGATGGCACGTATCAGACAAGCTCCACGTCGACCCCTTTGCCTTTTTGGCTGAGCATAGATTTTGCCGAGCATGCCTCAGGCTCACATGGCGGTACAGCGGAGTACGCCGGCACATGCGCGGTGCTGCCTGGAAGCCTGCAACGTTGTGCAGTCGCGGTGAGCAACTTTGCTGCGATGGAGTCGGGCACCCTGGACAACATCACACCATTCTTCTCTCACATTGGTTCCAAGGACCAGAAAACAGAAAATCGCACTGGAGCAATCGGCAGCAGTGTTTCCTGTGCGGCGGCAACAGGCGTCGCGTTCTCTTCGTGTTTGATCGGAACGAGTTGCGGAACCAACGCCGCGGTTTCGTTGAATATCCTGATTGCGTCTGCCACGGCGACCGTAACTGGCGGAAATATGTGGCGCGACGTCAATGCCGAGCATTTTACCTGTAACCTGTCCAGCGCCGGCGGCACGTGTACGACACCGGCCTTCGATGGAAGTTGTCCTATCGGCACCACTCCGAACGGATCGGGCCTATGCTGTTTTAGTAGTGCGGGCAGCTGTAATCTCACTTTCGCGAGCCGGTGTATGAGATTTAGTGGTGAGTACGACTTCTTAACCTGTACCTGTCTGGGCTGTGATTATTGCGGCGGCTCCCCAATCATCATCGACATCGCTGGAAACGGTATTGCACTGACGAATCCTGCGGATGGCGTGGACTTTGATCTCAATGGGAACGGCACAAGGGATCGTCTGGGTTGGACACAGGCGGATTCGGATGATGCCTGGCTGGCGCTCGATCGTAATGGCAATGGAACCATCGATAACGGCGCGGAACTGTTTGGCGATTTTACGGCGCAACCGGCGTCGAGCAATAAGAACGGGTTTCTGGCGTTGGCTGAGTTTGATAAACCTGAGAACGGCGGGAACGCTGACGGCCTCGTAGATGATCGCGACTCAGTATTCAACAATCTTCGTTTGTGGCAGGACAGGAATCACAATGGTATTTCGGAACCCGAAGAGCTTCACCTGCTCGCATCGTTGAATGTTGCGGCGCTGGAGTTGGATTTCAAGGAATCCAAACGCGTGGATCGCTATGGGAACGAATTCAAGTACCGAGCCAAAGTGCGCGACACAATCGAGGGGAGTGTCGGGCGCTGGGCCTGGGACGTGTTTCTGTCCCATTGAGCCTTAAAGCCATCCACAGATTGCACAGAAGCGTTTCCGTGTAATCTGTGGATGGATTTACTTCTTCCACGGGGGCAGCGTTCGGCGGGCGGCTTTTTCTTTCTTCAACCCCAACGCCCAATCGGCCTGCATCAGCGTGTGAATGTCGCGTGTTCCTTCGTAGATGATCGCGGCCTTGCAATTGCGCAGGTAACGTTCGACAGGATAATCGTTTGAATAGCCATTCGCGCCATGTACCTCGATCGCCATCGACGCCGCCTTTTCACTTCGTGTCGTGGCTTGCCATTTTGCCAAACTCGTCGCCTTGGCGTTTGGCTTGCCCTCATTCTTCAAATAGCCGGCGCGCAGCCACAGCAAGTGGCTCATCTGGTAATCCGCTTCCATCTCCGCAATCTTCTGCTTCACTAGTTGGTGGTTTGCGATCTTCGTACCAAATGTCTCGCGCGTATTTGCATAAGCAACGGAAGCATCGCGCGATGCGCGGATGACTCCGGTCGCACCCGAAGCAACCGTGTAACGCCCCTGCTCGAGCGCAAACATCGCAATCTTGAAACCTTCACCTTCTTCGCCAACCATGTTCTCCTGCGGCACTCGCACGTCCTGCAACGAAAAATACCCGGTGTTGCCGGCACGAATGCCGAGCTTGCCGTGAATCGTGCCCGACGAGAAGCCCTTCATGTTTCGCTCAACAATGAAACACGACATGCCCGTGTGATCGCGGCGGCGTCGCTTCTCCTCATCCGTCCAGCAAAAGAAAAGAAAGTTGTCGGCGACGTCAGCCAAACTGATCCACATTTTCTCGCCGTTCAGGACCCATTCATTGCCTTCGCGCCGTGCCGTCGAACGCGCGCCCACCACGTC
>JBKPJS010000390.1:0-2277 GCA_046730815.1 Acidobacteriota bacterium | reverse complement strand
GGCTGAGGTCGTAAATTCTCTCTTTCGGCAACCCGTCGCGCGTCCCGAGCTTAACGGTAATCAGGATCGCACAGAGAAATGCGATGGCGAGAAAGACGCCGTAAGTATTGATGGGGAAACTGCCGATACGAAAAATTTCAGGGTACATATCTTTGAATCAGCCGCAGATTTACGCAGATGAACGCCGATCAGCGTTTATCTGCGTAGATCTGCGGCTAAAAACCAGATCGAAAGCCAGCAGCAACGCGCCGGCAGTAATGCTCGCGTCGGCTACGTTGAACGTGGGCCAGTGATAATTTCCGGCGTGCAACACGATGAAATCAATGACGTAACCGAGCCGAGCGCGGTCAGTCAGGTTACCCAAAATTCCCGCGAGCAACAGCGCACACGCGCCGAGAACACGATCGTCGTTTCGCGGCGTGCGCATGAAATAGTAAAAAACCGCCATCGCGGCAAGCACTGCCAGTACTACGAAAAACCAGCGACCAAACGAACCGCCCTCCTGCAACTGCCCAAACGCGATGCCGGGGTTCTCGGTGTAGATGAACTGAAGAAAACCGCGAATCAACACCCGCTCTTCACCGAAACGAAGTGTCTTCACCGCCCATGCCTTTGACGCCTGGTCGGCCATGTAGATGCCGAAGGCGGCGAGCAGGTAGCCGGCGCGCCACGCGAAGCGTGTGCGAACGTCGGTGGCGCTGTTGATGTTCGTTGCCAATATCGATCCTATGGGTCTTATTGTTGCTCGATTTCATCCAGCGCCGCGACACACCGCTCGCACACCGTGGGGTATCGGTTAGATTCACCGACGCGCGTTGAATAATTCCAGCAGCGCTCGCACTTCTTGCCATCTGCAACTGAGATCGCAATCGAAACGCCATCGCCCTTGCGTACCTCTACCTGTGAAACGATGAACAGGTAACGGAGATCTTTTTCGTGCTTTTGCAATAACACGAGTACGTCTTCCGACGCCTCCAGTGTTACTTTCGCTTCGAGTGAACTGCCAATGCGTTTTGCCACGCGAGCTTCTTCCAGCGCACGCAGCACCTCGTCTCGAATCGCAAACAAACGATCCCATTCGGCCGACAATGCTTCATGACTCTCATCACTCGCAGTCGGAAACAGAGCCAGGTGAATTGACGGCTCAGTTCTGTTGGGCAGGTTCTCCCAGATCTCATCTGCCGTAAACACGAGGATTGGCGCCAGCATCCGCGCGAGCGCGTCTCCGATTTGGAGAAGCACCGTTTGCGCCGAACGGCGCGCCTTATTGCGCGGTGCAAACGTGTAAAGGCGATCCTTGATGATGTCGAAGTAGCGCGCCGAGAGCGTCACGGTCGCAAAGTTGTACAAAGCGTGATAGACGTTGTGAAACTCGTAAGATTCGTAGGCGGCAAGCACCTTCATCGTCACACGATTGAGCTCCACCAACGCCCAGCGGTCGATCTCCTCCATCTCTTCCAGGGGCACGCTGTCACGCGCGGGATCGAAGCCGTTGAGATTGCCCAACGCGAACCGCGCCGTGTTGCGCAACTTCCGATACCCATCCATAACACGCTGAAGGATCTCGTCAGACGCTCGCATGTCGTCGAAATAGTTTGACGACGCACACCACAGGCGAATGATCTCCGCGCCCGACTGCTTGATGACCTTTTCAGGCTCCACCGCATTACCGGCAGACTTGTGCATCGCCCGGCCCTGCGCATCCAGCGTCCAGCCATGCGTGACCACGGTTTTGTACGGCGCGCGGTCGTGGGCAGCGATGCCAACCATCAACGACGAATTGAACCAGCCACGAAACTGATCGCCGCCCTCCAGATAAACCTCCGCGGGCCAACGCAGTTCTTCACGATTCTCCAACACCGCTACGGACGACGTGCCGCTGTCGAACCACACGTCGAGAATATCAGTCTCTTTGGTCCACTCCTGCGCTCCACACCCTTTGCACGTGTAACCCTCAGGTAACAACTCCTGCGCCGAATGCGTGTACCACGCATCGCCCGACTCGCGTTCAAAGATGTCGGCGACGTGATTAATCACCGCCGGATCGGCAACCGCTTCATTGCACCTCGCGCAATAAAAAACCGGAATCGAAACACCCCAAACACGCTGTCGCGAGACACACCAATCAGGCCGTCCTTTCAGCATGTTGCGCATGCGATCGACGCCCCACGCCGGAACCCAATTGACGCGCTCGATCTCCGAGAGCGCCGATGAACGGAGCGATCCGCTCTCCGGAAAATTGTCAGTGAAATTACTTCGGTCGCGGCCGTCTTCGTC
>JBKPJS010000389.1:0-6219 GCA_046730815.1 Acidobacteriota bacterium | reverse complement strand
CTCAAGAACGGGTTCAAAGTAAAAGCTTTGAAGAACGCAATGCGCGCAGTCGATCTCCAACCGGGCGACGGCGATCGCGCTATTGAAGAAATGCGCGCCGCCGGCGCGGAAATAATAGGAGGCCGGAGCCAGACGGCAGGAGCAGTACCTAAGTAACCTGCTCCTGCCAACTGCTCCTGCTCCTGATGGCTGCTCCTGCTTCTGTTGTCTGCTCCTGCTTCTGATTAGCCATGGGAACCCTGAACATCGATCGTTACCATGCGGCCATGGGCGATGCGTCGTTTAAAGACGTGACGCGGCTGCATGACCAGCGCTTGAGTGACGCAGAGGCGACGTTGTATGTAACGCAGCGCAAGCTACCATTCGCGCCGTGCCTGGGCCATGAACGATTGGTGCGACTGTTGGTTGATAGTCAAATCGATCGGCCGCGCCTGCGTTTTCTCGAGCAAGACCGCGGCGGCTTGCAACTCTTTGCCAAAGCTATCGAAGACATGCAGTTTGTCGGCAAGATCCGGGCTGTGCGTCCGGGCACGATCGTTTTTGCCCACGAGCCGTTTGCTGATATCAGCGGCGCATTCGGTCTAACGCAAGCGCAGGAGATCAAGTTTGAGCACGCGTTTGATCTTCCGATGACCACCGCGAGCACGGCGATGCAGTTTCGCATGGCTGCCGGCGACCATCGCTGGCTGTCAGATTTTTCACTGCGTCGCAACGGCGACATCGAGCGCGCCGTCGATATCGCCGTCTATGCTTTCATCGGCGGCTTCAACGACACCTCGAACCTCGAAGCCGCGCACCGTCTCGATATTCCTGCCGTGGGAACCGAAGCGCATTACTGGCAACAGGCATACATCGAGTACATGGACCAGCCGGAGATCGAGCCACGCACCGGTAAGCCAAAACATTTCGAGCAGGTTGCTTTCGAGCGTTGGCTCGACGCAAATCCGAACGGCACCACGCTGCTACTCGATACCATCGATGTTTATCTGGGGGCAGTCCACGCCGCGATGGCCGCGACGTCCAACGAAGCGCGGCGTCGTGCGTTCAAGGGGTTTCGCGTCGATTCCGGAAATCTGGCCGAGTTGGGCGAGTGGTGCCTGCACTTCTTTGCCGCCAACGGACTACACGGTCTGCGAGCCAATCTCACCGGCGATCTAACTGTGGAGAAAGTAAAAAAGATCGTTGCTGAGTTTCCGGAAGTGGCCGGGTTTGGCATCGGCACGAAATTGTCGAGCGAAGTGCCGGCTGTTGCCGGCGTGATCTTCAAACAGTGTGTGATGAAGGACCAGCCCACTCTGAAAGCATCGAACTCGGAAGATAAGATCACTCTTCCGGGACGGCTGCAACTCTTTCGCGGCAGTGACGAACGGGAAATGTATATTGGCGACGTTATCGGGCTCGATAGTGAAGAAGTCGAAATTCCGGGCGCGGTAAAAGTCGAGCGGCTGCTGGTTCCCTTTTGGGAGAATGGACAGCATTCGGCAATCCCGTCAATCATGAAGCAAAAAGCATTCGTCGCGCACCAGCGCCAACGCTTTGCTGACATTGAAAACTATCCATGTGACTTGAGCCCTAAGCTGCGGCAGCTTCGCAACGATCTCGTCGAGCGAATACGCGCGGACAATTCCGGTTGGGAAGAGATTTTGAAGATGCCCGAAGTGCAGGCCGCAGATTTTCGCGGATGAATGCAGATCTAATCTGCGTTCACCCGTAAAAAATCTGCGGCCGAAAGGAATGACCATGAGCGCCCCTGAGCAGCTTAAGACATCCATCCGCGAGCTCGTTTCAACGGAAGAGTGGCAGGTCCGCGTGGATCTGGCTGCGGCCTATCGTTTAGTGGCGCATTACGGTTGGGACGATCTGGTCTTCACACACATATCCGCGCGTGTGCCTGGCCCGGAACATCACTTCCTGATCAATCCTTACGGGATGATGTTTGAAGAAATCACGGCGTCGAGTTTAGTGAAAGTGGATCTTGAAGGAAGGATCGTGATGCCGTCAGAGTACAGCATAAATCCGGCCGGATTCACGATCCACAGCGCCGTGCATGCAGCACGCGAAGATGCTCTTTGTGTGATGCACTTGCACACGGAATACGGCATCGCAGTCTCGGCCCAGCAGCATGGCTTGCTCCCGCTCTCGCAGCAGTCACTTTTTGTGCTGGCATCACTCGGTTATCACGATTATGAGGGACTGGCGTTGAACGAAGACGAGAAGCCACGGCTGGTGGCCGATCTCGGCAGAAAGACTTTCTTGATTCTTAGAAATCATGGACTGCTCACGGTTGGACCATCGGTGGCGGATGCGTTTCTTTCGATGTTTCTGCTCGAGCGGGCATGCCGGATCCAGATCCTGGCGCAATCGGGCAGCGGAAAGCTGGTTCCAATTGACGAGAAAGTTTTCGCGCAGATTCCCGCGCAGGAGGCGGTGGTTACGCAAGGCAGCGGCGGACGACTGGTGTGGCCGGGACTGCTACGAAAGTTGGATCGAATGAACGCAAACTACAAAGACTAGGCCGCGGAAATCTGCGGCCTAGTCTCCGGCTCCGGCTTGAATTTCATCTTCAGTAGTAGCTTTGCGGGGTTTTCTCCGTGGCTTCAATCGTTCCACGATTCCATGAGTAATCCCTGCCGCGCTCTCCGCAAAACGGCGCCAACGCGAAGTCGCTTTCAGATCGTCGAGCAACGAGTAGACCACCGGGGTCGCAATCAAGGTCAGCAGCAGCGACAACGTCTGGCCACCAATAACAACGATCGCAATCGAGCGTCGCTCCTCAGCTCCAGGCCCTGACCCGAGCGCGAGGGGCAACATGCCCGCCACCAGCGCGAGCGTGGTCATCAGAATCGGACGCAAACGATCGCGATTGCCTTGCATGATCGCTTCGTGCCGCTCCATTCCCTTCGCGCGCAAGCTGTTCATGTGATCGATCTGTAGAATCGCGTTCTTCTTCACCACGCCAAACAAGACCAGCACGCCCAGCGCCGAATAGAGATTCAGCGTGTCTCCCGTACCCCACAACGACAGCAACGCAAAAGGCACAGACAGCGGCAAGCTTAAGAGAATCGTGAGCGGGTGCACCGTGCTTTCAAACTGCGAGGCCAGGATCATGTACATGAAGATGATCGACAAAATGAAGGCCCAGATGAACTCGGTGAACGTCCGCTCGAGCTCGCGCGCGCGACCCGAGACAGTCGTCGTGTAGGCAGTCGGCAGATTCATTTCACGAACTGTTTGTCGGAGCGCTTCGATGCGATCCGCCAGCGCGTAGCCCGGCGCCACTGAGGCTCGCACAGACACTTGTCGCTCACGATCCAGACGATCAATTCGTGAAGGGCTGGTGTCACGCTTGATCTTCACCAGGTTGTCGAGCCGCACAAGTCCACCACGCGACGACGGAACGTACAAACGGCTAATCGTGCCCACGTCGCGTCGATCAGCTTCAGTGAGCCGCAACTGCACGTCGTAATCTTCGTTAATCGATTCGTCCCTGAATCGCGACGCTTCTTCCTCCCCACCGACCATCAGTCGCAAGCTCGTCGCGATGTCGGAAGTATCGACGCCCAAGTCTGCCGCCCTATCGCGATCAATTAGTACGCGCAGTTCCGGCTTGTTGAGTTTGAGTGTGGTGTCGGCGTCTACGATGCCGCCAAGCTTTTCCGATCTTTCGACGAGATCATCCGCATAGCCCGCGAGCGCAACGATGTCAGGCCCACGAAAAACGAAATCGATGTCGGTACGGCCGCCCGCGCCGAAGTTGAACGACTGCGCGTTTCGCACACCAATACGCATCGGCGCGTACTTCTGCAATCGCCGGCGAACTTCCAACATTACGTCCTGCTGCGTGTAATTTCCTCTTAAGGCGTTAAACGGGTTTCCTTTTTTCGTTTCCGTCCAAAGCTTGGAAAAAGAAAGTATGCGCTCCTCGTGCGGCGCAATTCGCACGTATGCATTTCCCTGGTTTACACCGCCGAGAAAACCGCCGCCAGCCGACGAAAGCACAAGCCTGACACCCGGCGTTTCGAGAATGTCTTTCTCCATCGCGGTGATCACTTCATTCATCACGGCGAGGTTCGTACCCTCAGGACCATTGACGCTGACTTCAAACTCAGCTTCGTCTACGTTGGTCGGAATGAACTCCTGCTTCACCGCGCGATAGAGTGGAATACTCGTGAGCACCGTCACGATTGCAATCAAAGCAACGGCGAGACGATGGCGCATCGCAAACGCCAACATGTGTGTGTAACCCGCGTCGATCCAGCGATAGAAGCCACGTCGCGAAGCCGGAGACTCGTGACCGCCTTGGGCATCGCTCACGCGAATCAAACGCGAGCTCATCATCGGCGTCAGCGTGAACGACACCAGCAAGCTGACAAGGATCGCGACTGCCGCGGTTATACCAAACTGGTAAAGAAATCGTCCGGAGATGGACGACATAAACGACACGGGCAGGAAGATGACGACGAGAGACAGAGTTGTCGCTAACACAGCGAGACCGATGTCTTTGGTGGCCTCTCTCGCGGCCTCCTTGGGATCAATTCTCTTCTCTTCAATGAAGCGGAAAATGTTTTCCAGGACGACGATCGCGTCGTCGATCACCACGCCCACCATCAACACCAGCGCCAGCATCGTCACGCTGTTGAGCGTGAAGTTAAGCGCACGCATCATCCCGAACGTCGAGATGACTGAACACGGGATCGCCACCGCGGCGATGAGAGTCGAGCGCCACGAGCGCATGAACAGCAACACGACGAGGCTCGCGAGAATACTGCCGAGTATCAAGTGTGTCTCAATTTCATGAAGAGCGGCTTCGATGTAACGCGATTGATCGCGAATCACTTCGAGTTGAACGTCATCGGGCAGTTGCGAGGCCACGCGCGGCAGCGCCGCCTTCAGTCCATTAATAACCTCGACGGTGTTTGCGCCTGACTGGCGACGGATGTCGAGCGTAACGGTCGGCGTTCCGTTAAGACGCGAAAAGGATCGCTGTTCTTTTGTTCCGTCTTCAACGCGGCCAACATCGCGAAGCTTGACCGGCGAACCATTGACGTTCGCGATGACGAGATCGTCAAACTGTCGCGGCTCGGTAAATCTTCCGAGCGTACGTAGCGTCAGTTCCTCTTTTCCGGTGGTTACGTTTCCGCCCGGCACGTCAGCATTCTGACGTGCGAGAGCTTCCCTGATTTGAGAGATTGAGATCTGGTAAGCGGCGAGCCTTTCCGCATCGATCCAAACATTGATCGCGCGATCGAGACCACCAACCACGCGCACCTCGCCGACGCCGCCGATGCGCTCGAGCTGTACGCGAACGGTCTTGTCTGCAAGTTCGGTCAGTTCTCTTAGTGAACGATCGGCGGAAAGCGCGATCGTCAGAACCGGTGTGCTGTCGTTATCAAACTTCTGAACGACTGGAGGAGTAGCATCTTCGGGAAGACGCCGTCCCAGTGTATTGACGCGATCGCGAACGTCCTGAGCGGCGGATTCGAGATTGCGATCGAGCTTAAATGTGGCGATGACGATCGCAGTGCCCTGTCCCGAGACCGAACGTAACTCGCTGATGCCGTCAACCGTGTTAACTACTTCCTCGAGCGGCTGCGTAACTAACGACTCGACTTCTTCAGGCGCAGCGCCCGGAAGACCAACACGAACGGAAACGGTAGGAAGATCGACGGAGGGAAAACGATCGACGCCTAGCCGGAAAAACCCCGCAGCCCCAACCACGACCAGCGACAAGACGATCATCGTCGCGAAGACAGGACGGCGAATACAGATTTCGGCTAGTTTTTGCATGGAATTGAAATAGGCCCTATAAGACCAATAAGTCCTACAGGACCTATTTAAAAACTATTCAAACACTTCGACAGCTTGCCCCGATTGCAGGTTGCCCGGATCGACGATCACTTTTTCTCCGACCGATATGCCCGACACTATCTCTGTAAACTCCGTATTACGGCGCCCGGTGGTGATTGGTTTCTCCAGTGCTCTCCCATTCTGAACCACGATCACCTTTTCGATGCCCGCGAATGTAACAATCGCGTTATTCGGAACTGTAACGGCCATCTTCGCGTCGTTCGTCACGATTTCGGCGCGCGCAAATGAGCCGGGACGTAGAGTTCCATTGTTTCGCACGTCGGCTTCGACCATGAGCACTCGGTTCTGTTCGGCAATCACCGGACTTAATCGCATTATCTTGCCCAGATAGACATTCGTATCGCCCTCGAC
>JBKPJS010000388.1:0-9746 GCA_046730815.1 Acidobacteriota bacterium | reverse complement strand
CCGCGAACTACACCGGATTATATTCGTCGGCAGCGTCAGATGTGTATAAGAGACAGCACCTACACAGTGGATTGTAAGCCGGGTCTGACCGCCGGAAAGGTTCGCACCGGTCTGAACTCCCGTTTTGACGATTACGGCGGCAGCCAGCTCGACCCCCTGCTCCAACCACCCGACACCAACGTAAAGGAAGGGATCACCTGGGGGCAATACGATTCTCAACTGGGGTGCGGCCGGCCAAACCATCCAGCTTGTAATCCAACGTATGTCCAGGCGCCAACGCATGCCGGTGTGGACAATCGTCGTGTCGTTTTAATTCCGCTAGTCAAAATAAGTGAGTTCGATCAAGGACGCTGTGAAGTGAAATTCTTTCGCTTCGGCGCATTCTTTCTGAAGACGAAACCACCCAACGGCAGTGGCGGCGACATGAAAGCGGAGTACATACAAGACCGTTTGGCTACAGGAAAAGGCACGTACGACCCGAACGGTGGTGTCGGCGATCCGTTATTGGCTGTCCCAGTTCTCTATCGCTAAAACGAGAGGGTGTCTTATGTGTCCACGTGTCCGAAAGATTCGCCTGTTACGAAGGTTGCGTCGCCGAGCAGCCGGCGTTGCTCGTAACGAACGCGGCGTTCAGTTGGTAGAGCTGGCGATCGTTTTACCGATTTTCATGATTCTCTTTGCCGCCACGGCAGAATTCGGCCGCTATTTTTACGAGTACACAACACTGGCAAAAGCGGCTCGAGTGGGGGCGCGGTATCTCGTGACGGCGAAGGTCGACTGCGATCAGGCAGGCGTGGCCAGGAATCTAATTGTGTACGGCAATGTAGGCGGAACCGGTTCACCCATACTGCCGGATTTGAAGACCACTGACGTCAGCATTTCACCGAACGATCTTGCCTGCGACGGTACACCGCAGGGCGTGCCGCCGGCAATAACGGTAACGTTCACCGGCTTCAAACATAAGTCTTTGTTCGATCTCGGTGGGCTACTAAAGAATGCCAGCCTTTCAATGGATATAGACGTCAAGCCGAGCGTTACGATGCGCTACATGCTGAACACGCCTCTGGTAGGAGGTTGAGATGATTCAAAAGCGTAAACCAAACAAGAAGGGACAACGAGGCGCATCGCTACTCGAGTTTGCGATAGCGGCCACCGTATTCCTGACGGTGATGTTTGCGATAGTCGAATTTGGCCGTGCTTTATGGGTGCATAACGCATTAAGCGATGCGGCCCGTCGAGGCGCACGTTACGCCGTACTGCATAAGGCGAGTGAAAAAGAAGATGTTAAAAAAATAGTGGTTTATGGCGACCTGACGGAAACTACTCCGATTCTCGAAAACCTCAGTACCACCAATGTGGACGTCGATTACAACGGGTTCAATTTAGATCAAGGGACGGTCACTGTATCGATACATGATTATGAATTCAAGATGATCCTACCGCTCCTCGTCTCGACGATTAAAATGCCTAACTACACCACAACGCTTACGGGTGAATGCGTGGGATTGATCCCCGAATGAACTGCTCAGCCCGCCCCCGAGGAAACCAATGACGCAATCATTAACCCTAGTCGTTCTCAGTACAGCTCTCGATAGTTTCAAAGAAATCCGCGCTGCGCTGGCTACTGATACGCGCACACAACTTCTCGCGGGTGGTAATGACGCCGAACAGGTTCATGAAGAGATTGTGCGGCTCAAACCATCAGCAGCGATCATCTGTTTGGGTCCCAGTCCGGACCAGGCGATCAAACTAATCCAAAAACTTCACACGGAATGTCCCAGTACCGCATTAATCTCCGCGGCTCAAAGTGCTTCTGGTGATCTCATACTGCAAACCTTGCGAGCCGGCGCGCGCGAGTTTCTCCATCTGCCGATCAAGGCTGAAGAACTCAAAACAGTTTTCAACCGGATCTCGGATTTTGCGACGACACAAGTGGAGGCCCCCAAGAAGAGAGGGAGAATGATAGCGGTCTTCTCCAGCAAGGGCGGATGTGGCACTTCATTCATCGCTACTAACCTTGCGGCCGTAAACTCCGAGCGTACCGTACTGGTCGATCTGAATCTCCAGGCAGGCGATCTTCCCCTCTACCTTGGGATCGATCCGAAGTATTCGATCGCGGAAATCGTCGAGAACCGCTCTCGTTTGGATGAAGATCTGATCACCAGCTTTGTCACCCCTTGTGGTCCAAACTTATCGTTACTGGCTGCACCCAAACAGGCTGACTCTGCCGATGAAATTCAGCCGGAGCACGTCTTTGAGGTCCTACAGCGACTTCGGCAATCGTTTGATTGCGTTGTTTTAGATCCTCAGCACACGTTCGATTCAATTACTCTGGCGGCACTCGATCAATCAGATGAGATTGTGCTGGTCCTTTCGTTGGACATTCCTGCAATTCGAAGCACACAAAGAGCCCTCGAGATATTCGACCGGCTGGGATACCCGAGAAAAAAGGTCCGCATCGTCGTGAATCGTTGGAGTAAACAGATCGATTTGGATCTGCGTCAGGTTGAGAAGTTTCTGGGCGAGCCAGTGATTGGATTTGTGCCCAGCGATTATCAAACAACCGTGAATTCGATCAACTTGGGGACACCGCTTGTGAAGTCTGATCCTGGTTCGAAAATCGCCCAGGAGATCAAACGTATTGCACATAAACTCAATGACGGTAAGGCCGTGCTTAGCGACGAAGAGCGGGAGCCGCGTAAGAGTTTATGGAATTCGTTTTTGAAACGAGGACAAAGACAGTCCTCTGTGGATCTACAAACTTCGCTGGGAAAAGTTAGCTAGTACAACCTGACCGAACACAAAAACCACCATGGCACTAAGAGAGCGACTAATTAAAGAACCCGGTATTCCAGGAAACGTCGAACAGGCTCCGCACAGCTTTCAAGACATAAAGTCTCGTCTTCACCGGACGCTGATCAACCGGATGGACCTGACGAAGCTGTCCTCGCTCACGCCCGAGCAAGTGAATGCCGAAGTTTCACGGCTTGCCGAAAGCGTATTGGTGCAGGAAGCGATGCCGTTGTCTGCTGCTGAGAGAGAACGTCTCGTTAACGACGTGCAGCACGAGCTGTTTGGCCTGGGTCCGCTCGAGCCTTTGTTGGCTGATCACACCATTTCGGACATTCTCGTTAACTCGCACAGCGTAATTTACATTGAACGTCGAGGAAAGTTGGAACGAACGGATGTTGCGTTCAAAGACGACGAGCACTTGATGCGTGTCATTGAACGAATCGTGTCGACAGTTGGTCGAAGAATAGACGAGTCGTCTCCGATGGTGGATGCGCGTCTGCAGGATGGGTCTCGTGTTAACGCAATCATTCCTCCGCTCGCGATTGATGGACCGATTCTTTCCATCCGCCGATTCGGCGCAGAGCCATTAAAAATGGCGAAGTTGATCGAGCACAAGGCGCTCACCAAAGAGATCGCGGACATGCTTCAAATGTGTGTTACTGCGAGATTGAATACAGTGATCTCCGGCGGTACGGGCGCCGGGAAAACTACATTGCTCAATGCGTTGTCTGCTTACATTCCTGAATATGAGCGCATAGTCACCATTGAAGATTCAGCCGAACTGCAACTTCAGCAGCCACATGTGGTGAGATTGGAAACGCGCCCGCCGAACATCGAAGGAAAGGGCGAAGTGACCCAGCGAGATTTAGTGCGAAACGCTCTGCGTATGCGTCCAGACCGCATCGTCATCGGTGAGGTTCGCGGCGGCGAAGCAATCGACATGTTGCAGGCGATGAATACAGGTCACGATGGAAGTTTAACGACCGTACACGCGAATACGCCACGCGATGCTCTGTCACGATTAGAGACGATGATTCAGATGACGGGGATGCGGCTGTCCGAACGTGCAATGCGGCAGCAAGTAGCTTCAGCCATCGATGTGGTGCTGCAGGTAGCGCGGCTGTCAGATGGTACTCGCCGTGTGACTTCAATTTCTGAAATCACCGGTATGGAAGGCGACACGATAACAATGCAGGAAGTGTTCGTGTACGAACGTACGGGTATAAACGCGCAAGGTGAGGTTCTCGGTCGTTTCCGCCCAACGGGAATCAGGCCGCGGTTTGCGGAGAAACTCAAAGCTTGTGGACTGCAACTGCCTCGGGTTTTCTTTGAAGAGATGTAATCGTCATGCTTCTATCATTCCTTATATTCATTTTCGCTCTGTTCCTCGTACTCGGGGCGTATCTTGCTGCCACCCACAGCTCGGATACCAAGCGCAAAAAACTGCAGAAGCGACTGTCGGAGGCTTTGCTCCATTCAGGGCATACAGAGGATATAGAAGTAGTTCTCGCGCGCAACGAATTGATGAGCGAGATACCGGCGTTGAATCGCATGTTGCTGCGCGTGCAGACAGCTCTCCAGTTGAAGCGCATGCTCGACCAGGCGGATCTGCACATCACACCTTCACGCCTGATCATGTTTTCCGGTATGGCCGCCATACTCGCGTTACTCGCGGTCTCCGTCATCAGTGTGTCGTTGCCGCTGATCCTATTGAGCGGCGTAGTTGCTGCGCTGCTGCCGTTTCTCCATGTGTGGTGGAAACGCAAACAACGTTTCAATCAATTTCTTGAACATCTGCCCGATGCGCTCGAATTGATGAGCCGGGCACTGAGCGCGGGACACGCTTTTTCAGAAGCTTTGCACATGGTGGCGGAAGAAATGCCCGAGCCCATCTCCGGTGAATTTCGGAAGACCTATGAGGAGCAAAACCTCGGACTTTCTCTGAAACTCGCTTTGCAAAACCTTATGGACCGCATTCCGCTTCTCGATTTGAGAATGTGCGTCACAGCAGTTCTGATTCAACGCGAAACAGGCGGCAACCTGGGCGAGATACTTGAAAAAGTCGCCTACACGATACGTGAACGTTTCCGCATCATGGGGGACCTGAAAACGCTGACCACGAGTTCACGTCTGTCAGCATGGCTGCTATGCGGCTTGCCAATCTTTGTTGCCATTGCGGTGACCGTCATGAATCCCGACTACATGGCTATTCTCTGGAAGGATCCTCGAGGCCACTATCTGATCGCTGCAGCCTTATCTATGCAGATCGTCGGCATGCTGATCGTTCGCAAGATCTTGAATATAAAAATCTGAGGTATTGAGAGAGCCATGGTTGCAAATGCGTAAGCGACCAAAGTACCCGGCATTGAGAACAAAGTAGAAAAAACATGCTGCTAATTATCGCCATCTCAACCTTTGTTTGTATTACGCTCGGCATGGTGGGTGTTTACTGGCTGTTCATGCGACCACAGAGTGCGTCCACTGAACGCTTGAAGAGACTCGGCAACATTTCCGGTAGTTCAGCACAGGTGGCAGTGTCGCTGGATGAAGAGCACGCGGGTGAAAAAATCGCCGAACGTATTGCCACTCCGCTTAATCGTTTGGTCCCGGCATCTGCCGCTGAGGTTCAGAAACTACAGAAAAAACTGATGCAGGCTGGTTTTAGATCCAACCACGCGCCTGTCATCTACCGGATGATTCAGCTATTGACCATGGCTATGCTGCCAACGCTTATCGCGTTGACATGCGCGATTCTCGCACGACCATTGAGTAGTGCGCTGTTTTGGATCCTCATCGCGTTCATCGTGGGATTCTTCGCTCCTCGATACCTTCTCGGCCGGATGATTCGTTCTCGGCAACTACGGGTACGCTGGGGATTGGCTGATGCTCTCGACCTGATGGTGATCTCGATTGAGGCAGGACTCGGTTTGAATGCGGCAATGATGAAGGTCAGTAGCGAGCTGAAACAGGTGCATCCGGACGTAAGTGAAGAATTTGAACTTGCAAACCTGGAGATTCGGGTTGGCCGGGAGCGTGAGGAGGCGTTACGGAACCTGGCGGAGCGCACGGGCGTCGACGATTTGCGAAGTTTAGTAGCGATGCTGATTCAGACCGATCGATTTGGAACTTCAATCGCAAAGGCCATCAGAGTGTTTTCTGATTCGCTCCGCACCAAACGCAGGCAGCGTGCTGAGCAGGCAGCGCAAAAGGCTGCCGTGAAACTGTTGTTCCCGTTAGCCTGTTTCTTGTTCCCGACATTGTTTATAGCGATCCTCGGCCCCGCACTCCTCCAGTTGATGGATACTCTCGGCAACTTGTAAAGGAGTTGGACCATGAATAAGCGGAGACTAATTGCAATCTCGATCGCATTTATCCTGACCATCGCTGCAACTGGAATGTGGAGTGCAGCCACGATAGAGCGTGAAGGAGATCCGGACGCAATTGTGCTGGAAGACTCTGGCTCGGAAACTGGAACTGTTGACACGCACAAGAAGGGTGGCAACAAGGTCGTACGTGTTTTGGCTGCGCCATTCAAAGCCTTCGGCAAGCTGTTCGGACATAAAGACCGCGTAGAACGCATGACTGAAAAAGACGCTGAGAAGTTCGCCACCGTAGGCGTCTCTCGTATTAATGACAGCCGTTATCCTGAGCCCGACAAAATGGCTGTTTCGGGAAGTGCTAAAGAACACCTGGAGGCCGGCCGCGAATTTCTATTGGCTGGTCGTCTCAACGAAGCCATCAGCGAACTTACAACTGCTGCATCGCTCGATCCGAGATTAAGCGAAGCTCACAATCTACTCGGCGTCGCGTATGACAAAAAGGGCTTCGCAGATCGCGCTAAAGATTCGTTTGAGAGGGCTGTCAAGGTTCAACCCGAAGATCCCGAAACGCTCAACAATCTCGGATTTTCGTTCTATCAGAACGGCAACTATCGCGCAGCGGTAGATCGCTTGAAGCGCGCTGCGAAGCTGGCGCCAAACGACGAGCGTATCCTGAATAACCTTGGTCTGGCATTGTGCCGCCTTGGCAAGATCGATGAAGCCTACAAAGCTTTCACACGCGCGACTGGTCCATTAACGGGCAATCTCAACACCGCGAAGATGCTCGAGCGCTTTGGTCGTGAAGACGATGCTATTCGTTACTACGAAGCGGCGCGTGAAATCGATCCGGGCAACACTATCGCTCTCCGGCGTTTAGCCGATCTCTACCAGCGCGTTGGCCGTGCAGCCGAATCAGAAGCCAGTCGCACAGCGCTCGCGCTAGCTTTAAATAATAGTTCTAACCCCAACGGCAAATAGGTCCTATAAGTCCTATAGGACCTATTTCGAAAAGGAACAGCTCACATGTCGCATACCGCAATTCTGACGCGCGCTGAAATCGAAAGCATGGGACCGCCACTTCCCGAGGAAATAGCCGACACCGGTATTTCCGAAGGCTTTCTCTGCGATCTCGCTTTGAAGCACGTAGCCATGTTGCCCGAGCCAACCACTCAGGCAGTTGCGGAACGCATCAATCTTCCGCGCACGCTGACGGAGGACCTGCTCCAGAAGCTGTATCGCGAAAAGCTCATCGAAGTGAAGATGCAGTCGGCGATTGGTTCGACGCGTTACGCAATGTTGGACCATGGGTGGGACCGTCTGCCGCGGCTGTTGTCGATTTGCGGTTATGTTGGCCCAGCCCCGGTGGCTTTGCGCGACTACGCGCACATGATGAAGTTGCAATCGATTCCCTCCAATACTGCATCGATGGAAACTGTACGCCAGGCTTTTCATGATCTGGTCTTGCCGGAATCGTTACTTCAGACGCTGGGTTGCGTCATCAACTCGCGGCGCTCGCTGTTCTTAACTGGATTGCCGGGCACTGGAAAGACGGCGGTGGCGGAGCGAATCAACAATGCATTGGCGGGCGGAATCTGGATCCCTTACGCAGTTGAGATCGACGGACAGATCATTCGCGTCTTCGATTCGCACTGTCACGAAGAAATGCCTGCCGATGAGACTCCGATTGACTGCGATCGCCGTTGGGCGTTCATTCGGCGTCCCCTCGTTGTTGTCGGTGGAGAGTTGACGCTGGAGAACGCAGATCTGACGTGGAGTGACGCGGCGAAGTTTTACGAAGCGCCGTTTCAGATGAAGTCTAACGGCGGAACGCTGGTTATTGACGACTTCGGTCGGCAGCGTGTAGCGCCTCAGGATCTGTTGAACCGCTGGATCGTTCCGCTTGAACGACGCGTTGACTATCTCGCGCTGCACACCGGAAAGAAGATTGAAGTTCCATTCGAGCAGCTCGTCGTGTTTTCGACCAATCTCGAAGAGAAGGATCTCGCTGACCAGGCGTTTCTCCGGCGCATGGGCTACCGCGCGCGTGTTGAGCCGCCGACGGCCGGCGCGTATACCTCGATTTTCAAATACCAGGCAAGCAAGCGTGGGCTTAACATCGAACAGCCGGTCTTGGACCATATCCTGGCGAAGTATCGTGCGGAGCGACGGCAGATGAAAGGTTGCGAACCCCGCGACATTCTCGATCGGGCCACGGATATTTGTTTGTTTGAAAATCAAAAGCTCCATTTGACGCCGAAGATTGTCGATATCGCCTGGCGAAATTACTTCGGCTCATCGCACGGCTTCGCGCCTGGGCAGACGCCGGAAACGACGAGCGAGCGGACGCTGTCCGATCCGTTGGAGCTGTAGAACTCTTGACCTTGCTTGGACAAGGTCAGTACCAGCGACCGGACGTTATCTGATCCGTTGGAGCTGTGGAACTCTTGACCGTGCTTGGATAGGGTCAGTACCGGGAGCGGTAGCGACCGGGTCCGTCGTAAGTATCGCACCCCAAGAGCGCACAAATATCATGTTTCACCCAACCAAATTTCTTGTAACGTGTCTGCTTGTTCTTTTGTGTTCGAGCTATGCGTTGGCACAGGAGCAGGTGAAGCTAAAGCTTGCCGATGGTTCTTACCTAGCCGTTGACGACGCGTGGGAAACGCAGCAGGGTGTTTGGTACCGGCAAGGTGGACTCAGCCACCTTTTATCCAAAGAGAAAGTAAAGAAGATCGAGCGCACCGCTGCCACTGCGGAGCCGGCACCAGCCCCAAAGACAAACAATAAGGACGACGACTACTTCGAAGTCGCCGAAGTCGTTGCGCGACCACCAACCACAAACGCAGTCTACGACAAGCCCGCCTGGATCTATTTGAAGGGTGGAGCCCGTGTCGAGGCAGATACCGCCACTCAATCTCCGGCCGGCGTTTGGTACACGCGTGGTTCGATGTCGATCTTCATCGACGGCAGCCGTGTCGATCGAATCGAAGCCGAAGATGCTCAGACGGTTGCGCAGTCCGGAAAGAAAGAGCGCGGTTGGAGCACTGGACGGGCCGGGCTCGACAGCTTGATCCGCCAGAACGGTAACAAGTATGGAGTTGATCCATACCTGATATTTCTCGTCATGGAGCAGGAGTCGCACTTCAACACGGGAGCGGTTTCACCAAAGGGCGCGCGCGGGTTGATGCAATTGATGCCCGGAACCGGAGCGCGATATGGCGTACGCCGGCCGCACGATCCGGCGCAAAATATTTCCGGCGGGACAAGATACTTGCGAGAGCTATTGAATCGTTTTAATAACCGCGTGGATCTGGTTCTTGCGAGTTACAACGCCGGGGAGGGTGCGGTATTAAAGTTTGGCCACAGAGTGCCGCCTTATCAAGAGACCCGCAACTACGTGAAGAAGATCAGTTATCGCTACAAGCGCACCATCGCACGGATCAAGAAACCTGTTGTGAATTGATGCCATGAAACGAATACTTGCCGCGACGCTCTTGTGCCTTTCACTTTTCGTCGTGGGCGTCTACGCACAGGAGGCCGACGCGCTGCTTACGAACGCCTCCGTTGTCAAACTCGTCAAAGCCGGGTTCAAAGAGAAAACAGTAATCGCAATCATTAATAGCCGTCCTGGCG
>JBKPJS010000387.1:0-3273 GCA_046730815.1 Acidobacteriota bacterium | reverse complement strand
CTGACAACCGCGAGAAGGTTGGAGCGGTTGCGTCTGACGTCGAGTCGGCTATCGCCGAGGCGAAGAAGGCATTGGCTGAAGGTGGCGTTGAGAGACTGAACGACGCTTTCAATCAACTGCAAACCGCGTCTCACAAGTTGGCCGAGGCACTCTACCAGCAGGCGCCGCCGCCGGGCGCGGGTGCGCAAGCAGGTGGTGACCAGGCATCGGCGGCAGGTGCATCATCCTCGGGCGGTTCCGCTGACGACAACGTCATCGATGCCGAATACGTGGATGTAGACGAAAACAAATAGCGCATTTCCAATTGCCGATTGCCAAATGCCAATTGAAGAGGCGGAGAAGCAGTATTCGCTCCGCCTTTTCTTCAATCGGAAATCGGGAATTGGCAATCTGCAATAACTAGATGGCCAAGCAAGACTATTACGAAATACTCGGCATCAAGCGCGACGCCAAGCCTGACGAGATCAAGAAGGCTTACCGTCGTTTGGCGCGAAAGTATCACCCCGATGTGAATCCGGGTGATAAAGCTGCCGAGGAACGCTTCAAACTCATGTCGGAAGCGCACGACGTGCTTTCCGATCCGAAGAAGAGAAGCGTTTACGATCGTTTTGGGCAGTACTCTGAAAACCTCGCGGACGCGGCGTCCAGAGGCGCTGGTCCATCGAGCGGGCGCACCCCGCCGGGTTTTGATTTCACGGGATTTGACTGGGGCAGCGCGTCAACTGGTTCTGGCGGTAGTGGCAGCAGTTTTCGCGACATCTTCGCCGATCTTTTTGGTGGTGGTGCTACGCGCGAGAAGGAACCACCACGGCCACAGCCGCAAAAGGGCGCGGACATTGAGATGCCGCTGAGCCTCTCGTTTGAGGAGGCTATCCAGGGACTCACGACAAACATCACCGTCAATCGTTCTGAGCAGTGTTCGCGTTGCAACGGCGCGGGCGACACTGGTGGGCCAGTAGTTGTTTGTTCGACGTGCAAGGGATCGGGGCAGGTGCAAAGAGCGGGCGGCCGTTTGAGATTTGCGCAAGAGTGTCCTGATTGCGGTGGTACTGGACGACGCCGCGCACCTTGTTCGCTCTGCCACGGAAAGGGCACGATGCCCAAATCAGAGACGGTGAAGGTTCGCATTCCAGCGGGCGTTGAGACTGGCTCGCGCGTGAGAATTCCCGCCAAGGGTGAAGGCGGCCGCTTGGGCGCGCCGCCGGGCGATCTGCACATCATCACGAACGTCGGTCAGCACAAGTACTTCACAAGAAAGGGCGACAACATCTACGTAACCGTTCCGATTACCGTGCCTGAGGCAGCGCTTGGCGCGAAGATTGAAGTGCCAACAGTGGAAGGGAAGACGCAGTTGCGTATTCCACCCGGAACGCAATCCGGGCAGAAGTTTCGTTTGCGCGACCGCGGTGCTCCGTCGCTTCGCAACCCAGGCGCGAAGGGCCACGAGTTTGTAGAGGTGCAAGTGACTTTGCCGAAAGTGATCTCGGAAGAGACGAAGGAATTGCTGCGGGAGTATTCGAAGTTGAATTCAACGAACCCGCGAGTGGAGATGGGGCTGGAGTGATTAGCTGAGTGAGTAGGAAGCCGAAAACGTACACGATCAGCGCGGTAGCGGAACAGTATGGCATTCATCCGCAAACGCTGAGGCTTTATGAGCGCGAAGGGTTGTTGAAGCCTTCGCGATCGGAAGGGAACACGCGGCTTTACACCGATCCGGATCTCGAACGGCTTGAACTCATTCTTTCGTTGACGCGCGACTTGGGCGTGAATCTCGCAGGCGTCGAGATCATTCTCAACATGCGTGAAAAGATGGACGCGATGCAGCACGAGTTTGAGCGGTTCTTCCAGTATCTACAGTCGCACGCTGACGAGTTCACCAATTTTGACGCGGTGCCCGAGACGAGTGATGCGCTCGTGCCTCTCACACGCGCCGCAGCACTGCGCCGCCGGGTAAAGCATTAGACAGGATTACAGGATTTTCAAGATTTACAGGAGCGGTTTTTCAATTGCCTTTCGGGTAAATCCTGAAAATCCTGTAATCCTGTCTAATGTTTTGTGATAGAGTTGCGCGCGCAGTAAACCTCACAACTCAGGAGCAAAACAATGACCTCACGTCTCACACTTCTCACTATTCTTCTAATCACATTCAATGTTAACGCACAAGACCTCGATACGGTTGTGATCTCTGGCCGTGTTATGGACCAGAACGCCGCCGTGCTTCCGGGAGCGGAAGTCGAGGCGAAGTTGATCAAGACCGGACATAAGCGCAGCGTCACGACCGATGCCGAAGGTCGTTATCGTCTAATCCAGCTTGAACCCGGAACCTACATTATTCGCATTTCATATCCGGGGTTCGCATCACAGGAGATAACCGGTATCTCGACTGTCTCTGGACAGAGCCTACAGTTCGACGCGACGCTTATTCCGTCAGACATCGTCGTTGAGCCGGTTGTTATTACAGCCGCTGATACGCCGGTCGTCGATACGAAACGCACTATCGTTGGCGCTACGCTCACCGCACGCGAAACAGAATCTTTACCGATCGCGAGCCGCTCAGTTCTGGATCTGCTGTTTACGCTGCCGGGCATTACCGAAGAGCCACTCTCTACTCGTGACCTCGCCGAAGATCGCAATACAACTCATGCGAACACGCCGGAAGAAGCGGGCACGTTCGCTCTGGCAGGTGCTCCGGCTTACTCAAACAACCTGACCCTCGATGGCCTCGATAACAACGACGATCGCGCTGCACGCGAACGTTTTCAACCATCGCTCGAAGCGATTGCCGAGGTGCAGGTGATCACGAATCAATTCTCGGCGGAGTATGGACGTGCGTCCGGGGGTCGCGTCAATCTCCGCACGCGCAGCGGCTCGCAACAGTTTCATGGCCGTGCTTTTTACTTTTTCAGAGACGAAGCACTCGACGCAAATACATTCAGAAATAACTCGCTTGGTATTCCGCGCCTGCTGCTTCAGGAACACGTCGCCGGCTTTACGCTTGGCGGACCTGTGCGTGCTTTGAAAGAGGCGGTGTTCTTTGTTTCTTACGAAGCAAACCGAGTTCTGGATAGCGCGCTCATCGACACGTTGGTTCCGGTGAAACAGAACGCGACATTTCCGCTGCCTGGGCCAACTGATCTTGTTCGCACGCGACTCGAAGATGCTGAAGCTCCCACGCTCGCCGCTGAGGTCGCGCCGTTCATCTCATCGATCAGCACACCGGTCAAAAACACGAGTGTCACTGCGCGCGTCGATCATCAGTTTGGACCAATGCAC
>JBKPJS010000386.1:0-1109 GCA_046730815.1 Acidobacteriota bacterium | reverse complement strand
TATGCAGCTCGTTAAAACGCGTAGGGAAAAAACAACTGCCAATAACAATGAATTGGCTCTCGCTGCCTAATTAAGCACCGAGCGTCTCGCCGCAAGTTGCTCATGCGCGCGGAAGGAGATGTCACTTAGATGAGCTGGCCCATACTTTCGGTCCGTAAGTATGGGTGAGACCAAGCCGGACTAGCTCGTGTCGAGGTCTTGTCGCTTCACTGACTCGACATCGAGCGAATTTTTATCAGGTTCGCCTGATAAGAAAGAGAAGCGACTAAGCATGTAGAGTCCTTCGGCGTTGGTTTTTGGATCCGAGTTCAATTCTCGGCGCCTCCACCAAATTAAGATTGCGGGAGTCCTCACTCCCTGAAAGACCCGAAAACGATGAGCACAACAACTCACTTGATGACCGCAGAAGAATTAGGGAACTTACCTGACGAGCCACTTCGTCACGAACTTCTTAAAGGGGAACTCCTCACGATGCCTCTTCCGAAACGTGAACACATGCGGGTATCCGCAAACCTCACAGCACTGTTATGGCAACATGCGAAAGCCAATAGGCTTGGCGAAGTCAACACTGAAGGCGGCTACAAACTTGAAAGCGATCCTGATACCGTTTTGGGTCCTGACGTCTCATTTGTCTCTCAGGACCGTATTGAGCTGTCGCCGGAGGGTTACTTCGCAGGCCCACCGGATCTTGCTATTGAAGTGCTATCTCCAGGCGACCGCAGAGGCAAAGTTGAGCACAAACTGTCCTTGTGGTTGGAATTCGGTACAAGATCGGTGTGGCTGGTGAATCCTCGGAAACGAACAGTCGAAGTAATCTCAACAACCGGTGAGAGAAGGCTTCTTCACGAAACCGATGAACTCGTCGACGACACTGTTCCCGGCTTCCGCGTTAAAGTCTCAGAGATCTTCGCATAGGCCGGCTCAGCACTTGGACCGAAACCTTCCCATCGGAATCTTTGATAGCGGCGTTGGTGGCCTAACCGTCTACCGGGCGCTGCACGAGCGTCTCCCAAACGAACGCTTCGTCTATCTTGGCGACACTGCTCGCGTTCCTTACGGCACGAAATCACTCGCGACAGTTGAACGTTACGCCGTCGAGAATTCTAAGT
>JBKPJS010000385.1:0-24203 GCA_046730815.1 Acidobacteriota bacterium | reverse complement strand
GAGGACAATGTCGCGCGTTGGTTGAAACGTGCGAAGCAACAAGATCCGGGAGTCTTCACGTCAGAGGTCGGGTTCGAAGAGACAAAGGGCTACGTGCAGAAAGTGATGGCCAACTACCGCGTGTACCGGCGTCTCTACACTGCTGACTTAATAAGGCGGTGATCATCCACAGATTTCACAGATTAAATTTCTGTGTAATCTGTAGATGGATTCAGGGCTCGGGGCTGAAGCCTCTCGAATCCTCGCGACGCTGCAACGGATACGGCTCACGCGACTGCCGCGGAACTACACCCAATCGCAGCAACGCCGGATAATACTCATACCTGATCGTCACTTCCGCCGCGGCTCGCGATTCGAGGTCCATATCTACCCAGCGCACGTCGTGCTGAACAGAACGTCCAATGCCTGTGGCTGCATACTCATCATCAGGCACCGGCGCCACTGCGCGATTATCGCGTGAAGCACGCGCTGATTCGGCACTTGATTTCGGCGCGTTCTGCGTCCCTGCCGACTGATCAGCCCCACGCTCGCCACGAGAAATCGGGTAGGGCGGAGTGACAGGCGTAATACGCCGTCGCTCCCTGAAAAATACGGCTGCGATCACTCCGAGATTCGCCGTCTGGCCGAGCTTCGCGCCGTATGAATCTCGTTCGTTAGTGAAATAAAAACGACGCGCGCGCTCCGAGCTCATTTGCCAGCCGCTGATTGTTATCGTCTGATACGGCTCGATGACCCATTTGCTTGCATTCCATGCGGACGTGTGGTGAGCATCGATCGTGTTGAGTCCATCGACTGACAACGCGACTGCAACACGATCCGGCGTGGGATTCCTCAACCTCAACTCGTATTCGGCGCCCTGAAGCGCTTCGACGTAGGTCCTCCCTCTCGCGTAGTACTCGGCCAACGGGCGTCCGTTTACCAGCACTTCAACTTCAAAATTTGAGTACGGTCTTACAACACGTTCCGGTGCGTTCTGAGTCAGAGCGGCATTGCCAACCGTGGTTGCGAGCACAAATGCCATCACACTGAGTCCCACATATATTCGCTTCATTGTCTTCCTCCTAAGTCCTTGAACGCTACGAACGACGGTTCTTGCATTAAATATGGCCCGCATCTTGCTGGACGGACCATGGAACGCTGGTGCGGCGGCCTTTGCGGTTGAGTAAAATCGACGAGAACGCTACAATTGCGCGCCAATCCGGCGAATGAAATACAGACAATCGAACCGCTAAGTGAGGCTTAAGAGAAGCTCATGGAGTATGCCCTAACTGCAACTAAGACCAAGGCACGCGCAGGCTCTTACTATGATCGGATTGCGCGTTTCTATGACCTGACCTTCAAGCTGAATGGTTACGGCCGGTCTTTGGATCAATACTTTGCTACTCACCCGCTGCCCGTCTCGCGCAGCGCACGCATTCTTGATGCGGGATGTGGAACCGGACTGCTTACTCTTGCCTTGCTGCGTGCGATTCGTTTTCCAGTTTCGATCACTGCGCTCGACCTGTCGTCAACGTCGGTTGCGGCGGCGCGGAAATCGCTTTATTACAGTTCAGGTCGCAAACGCGACGTCACTTTCGCTCAGGGAAATCTGCTTTGTTTGCCTTTTGCCGACGAGTCGCTCGATCTCGTAGTGACGTCGGGAGCGCTTGAATACGTTCCGCTTGGCGATGGCTTGACGGAGCTTGCGCGCGTCATTGCGCCGGGCGGCCATTTACTTCATTTCCCCGTTCACCCGGGAATAGCAGGTGTGTTTCTCGAAATACTGTTTCGCTTCAAGAGCCATCCGCCGCGCGAAGTGAAAAGCCAGACCGAGCGACATTTCCGTATCGAGCATCAGTATCACTTTCCACCACAGCAGGCGATCGGCTGGAGCAAAACAGCGATCCTCGCGCAGAAAGTGTAACCACAGATAACACGGATTGAGAACAGGATGAACCACGGATGAGATCTTTCTGATCTGTTCTGATCAGTATTCTCAATCCGTGTTATCCGTGGTTAGGTATAGTGGTTACTGTACCGGCACCAGTCGCAGGATCCGATCATCATCTTCCGCGGGCTTCCCTCGCCCGTCGCGATTCGAAGTAGAAAAATATAGGAACCCATCCGGTCCTTCGGCAACATCGCGAATTCGTCCGTAGTTATTCACCAGCCTTTCCTGGTTTACGACGCGCCGCCCATCCAGCACGACTCGAACCAGCCCCTCGCCGCGCAGGCAGCCAAAGAAGAAGTTTCCTTTGAACTGCGGAAATGCCGAACCGCGATAAAACATTCCGCTGGCCGGCGCGCACGCAGGCGTGTACTCGAGCAGCGGCGACTCCAACCCCGCGCGCGATTGCGTGTGGTGAATCGTGGGCCAACCGTAGTTTTTTCCCTTCTCGACGATGTTGACTTCGTCTCCTCCTTCCGGACCATCAAACCCGCTTGGTCCATGCTCCGTCTGAAACATGAGATTCGAGTCTGGCTGCCAATCCAGGCCCTGTGAATTGCGATGGCCCAGCGACCAAATCTCAGGCCGTGCGTTTGGCTGGCCCACGAAAGGATTGTCTTGCGGCACGGAGCCGTCGTCGTTCAAACGAAGAGTTTTTCCAGCAAGTGAGTCCATTCTTTGCGCCAGCTCGCGGCGCCCGGCGTCTCCTGTAGTGACGTAGAGCTTCCCGTCAGGACCGAAACGAATCCGGCAGCCCGCATGAAACTGCGCTGCCGGCAGGTCTTCAACGATTACTTTGCGATCGACAAAGCCTTCAGGAGCTTCGCGGTAACGCACCACGCGCACACGAACGCCACCACCACTCGAGTACGCATAAGACAGGTAAAGAAGATGATTACTGCTGAACTGCGGATGCAGTGCCACGCTCATCAAACCACTCTCGCCTGCACTCTCTACGTCCGGAACTACAAACAAAGGTTTCGGACTCAGCGTGCCGTTCTCCACTACTCGCACACGCCCCGGACGTTCAGTGAAGATCATGCGGCCGTCGGGCGCCCAAACGATGGACCATGGCACCTCCAGTCCACCGATTACCTTTTCTATCTTGAAGCGCGTGTTGGACTGAGCAGAAGTTCCAACCTCACCTGCTCCGCGTCCCGCAGGCGGCTGGCTACACGCAACACAAAGAACAATCAGTAGCGCGATTACAGAATAAGTTTTCATCCCCCTGTTCAGTGCTGTATGTACTCGTGCAGCAATTTGATCTCATCTCCCTGTTCACCAACCTCGACGCGCAAGAGGTCGCGCATTGAGAGCATTCCGACCCAGCGATCACCATCGACAACGGGGAGATGTCGACTGCCAATCAACTCCATGCGTTCGAGAGCCTGGTGGGGAGTTTCATCGCACTGAATCACTGCCCGCAACTCACTCGTCACATCACCGACCCTGACCGTCAACGGATCGCGTTGGGGAACGACGATGCGATTCAGGACGTCGCGCTCGGAAAAGACGCCGAGTAGCTTTCCGCCTTCATCGATTACGCAGACGGCACCAATGTTTTTCGTGGCCATGAATTCCGCTGCTTCCTGCACAGTCGCAGATGCCTTCGTCGAGTAAGGCTCGCGGTTGCGAATCACATCTCTGATCAGCATCGCATTTGCCTCCTGATTGGTTGTGGGGTGCGGGTATTATCAAACACAAAGCCACCAGGACACAAAGAAAAAACAGAAATTAGTGTCTTCGTGACTTTCGTTTACCCAAATAGACTGGCCTGAGCTGTCGGACGGCGGAAGGTGGTGCTCGCTTCAGTCTGGCGGCCATGTTTCTTGTTGAAGCCCAGACGCTCGCAGTGGATTTTGAAGAGACGCTCCGTTGCGGCCCAGTATTCACCTTTGCCGCGCATGCGCTCGCCGAACACGCTGGAGTTCAGTTTTCCGTCACGTGCTTCGCGGATTCGGTTCATCACTCGATCAGCTTTGGTCGGCAACTTCTCGCGCAAGCGTTCTTCGAAATAAGGCGCGACGTTACCGGGCAGCCGCAGCATGTTGATGAATGCATGCTGTGCTCCAGCTTCTTTCGCACGTTTGAGCAACACCGGAATATCGGTCGATAGACCAGGGATGACCGGTGCGATTCCGATCCCAACCGTGATCCCGGCAGCAGCGAGCGCTTCCATCGCGTGAAATCTCGCCTCAGGCAGCGGAGCGTATGGCTCAACCGCTCGGGCGACTTCGACGTCAGTGAAAGGAATCGTAAAGAACACGCCGAGATGAGCGTTGCGTGAAAGTTCCTGAAGCACGTCGATGTCTCGGCGAATCATCGCCGACTTTGTAATCACGCCCACAGGTTGGCGAAACTCAGCGCAGACTTCCAAACAACGGCGAGTTAGTTTGTAGTTGGCTTCGAGCGGGATGTACGGATCGGAAGTGAAAGAGAAAACTATCTCGGCGCCTTTCCACGAGGGCTTCATCAACTCTTTCCGCAGCAGCTCCGGCGCATTTACTTTGGCGATGATCTTGCGATCGAAGTCGGTGCCGGCGCCGTAGCCGAGATACTCATGCGTAGGGCGGCTGAAGCAGTAAGTGCAACCGTGTATGCAGCCGCGATAACAGTTGACGGTGTAGTCGAATCCGACGTCGGGGCTGTCGTTGTGAGTGATGATGTGGCGAGTCTCAGTCTCTTCAAACACTTCGAGCGTGGCTTCGGGCGGTTCGCCGATCCATTCGACCGAGTGGGTCAGCCAGGGGTTTGGTGGGTTTTCTACGTACTGCATAGTCACAAAAAGCTATCCACAGATTACACAGAAAGAATCTGCGTAATCTGGATTAAGTGTCCGTCACTGTCACGGCCATTGATTCGATCGCGCCGAAGAAAAGAAACACTTGCTGCCCGGGTGTGGCGGCAGTTTCACTCAGGCAAATGTAGTCGTTCGTGATCTCGGTGATGCGGCCTGAATAGATTCCACCTGACACGGTCTTCACATCCACCACCTCGCCCTTGAACCGGCGAAAGAGATTCTCCATGTGCTGTCCTGCCATCGTCACCCCGTTTCCTTCCAAGTCACGAAGAAGTAGCGATACTTGTCCGGATCTTCCAGCGTCACAAAACGTCCGCCCCAGCCCTCATCGACCGGCGGCTGAACGTCCGCTTCGTTTGCGACCAACTCCTCATAAAACTTATCAACATCTTCGACACCGACAAAGAAGTGAACCCCGCGTCCTCTTCTCAGCATCGTTTCCAAATGTTGGGCCAGCGTGATTCTTAGTTCTCCGCCTCGAAGCTTCGCCATCGGCGGCTCGGAGTCGTTGTTGACTGACTCGACTTCCATTCCGAGCACTCCTTCGTAAAACGCCAGCGACTCTTCAAGACTGTTGACCTCGAGAAACAGCAGGTCCAAACCAGTGATCATCTCGACCTCAGAGGGTCATTACCACGTAGAGTCCGTAACCGCAGCTAACAATCGCCACCCAGAAAGCCGCCTCTTGCAATCTCGTGTGACGCTTGAACGGATTTGTTACCGGCAGCGACGCATTCACCGCGACCATTGCGCTGCGCGCCAGCAGCACTCCGAATGCGAGAACCATTAACGCCACAATCGCGAGCGGCCAGAGAAACCACATCCACTGAAATCGCACGAGCAGCAACAAAAACAGTCCGCCAATCAGGCACAGCAACGCGCTTAAACAGTGACCAAGCACACCAACGTCGCGAGCTGCCGGCGTAGTTACCGGAGTGAAGCCCTGAGGAGTAACGGGTCGTCGCCTTCCGGCATCGTAAGACGTGCGCAAATGCTTATCTTTGAGAACGCCGTAGGCTTCGTTCAACGACTTCATCCGCTCTTCGTTGCCGCCGCGATCCGGATGATGTTTCGCTGCCTCTCTTTTGTACTGGCGGTAGATCTCGACCGGAGAGGCATCCTTGTCGACGCCCAAAACGCCGTAGTAGTCTTTGTTCGAATCGAACTGGCTCATCGCGAATTGCCTGATTTTAGAGGCGTGCATTTCGTTTGGCAATCAAAGTTGAATTTGGCCGCAGATGAACGCAGATTTACGCGGATTATTGAATTTGATGCTATACCTGCTTCGTTTCTGATCAGCGTTTATCTGCGTTCATCTGCGGCAGGAGGTTTTGTTGCTTAAAGTTGAGAATCTTTCGAAGGAGTATCCCACTCCCGCGGGACCACTCCGCATAGTCTCTGACATCTCGCTCTCATTGCCAGCGGGGTCAGCCGCCTCGATCATGGGAGCGTCAGGCAGTGGCAAGAGCACTTTGCTCTACATGCTTGGCGCACTCGAACCACCATCGAGCGGCACCGTCACTCTAAAGGGACAGAATCCTTTCCTGCTTAACCCAAAGCAGCTCGCCGCCTTTCGTAATCAACAGATCGGTTTTGTCTTCCAGGATCACTGCCTGTTGCCGCAATGCTCGGTGATAGAGAACGTGTTGACACCCGCGATGATTTCAACGAATAACGGAGAACCTTCGCGACGCGCGACTGAGCTGCTCAAACAAGTTGGTCTCGCCGAGCGGTTGGACCATCGCCCGGCGCAACTTTCAGGCGGGGAGAAACAACGCGTCGCTTTAGCGCGCGCGTTGATCATGAAGCCCCAACTTCTGTTGTGCGACGAGCCAACGGGAAACCTCGATCAAAAAGCCGCCGAAGTTGTGGCTGATCTACTTCTCGACATTCACCGGCAAGCCGAAACGATTCTGATCGTCGTCACGCACAGCCACGAACTTGCCGCTCGTTTTCCCCAACGGTTTGAACTAAAGAACCAGCACCTCGAAGCGCTCTGATGCAAACCACTCGTCTACTCAAACGCAGCCTCGCCTACTACTGGCAGACCAACCTCGTTGTAATACTGGGTGTCGCGATCGCTGTGTCTGTGCTCGCCGGCGCACTGCTGATCGGTGAGTCAGTGCGCGGGAGTCTGCGAGATCTCTCCTCGCGCAGGCTTGGCAAGACCGATGATTTGATTTCATCGGCGGGCTTTTTACGCGATCGACTCGCCCTCGATCTGATGCAACCCGGGCAGTTTGTGACCAACGGCATCGGCTTTACGTGTCCATTGATCGCTCTTGAAGGTGTGGTGGTTCACGAACCGAGCAAGCGTCGCGCGGGCCAGGTAAAAGTTTACGGTGTCGATGAAAGATTCTGGAGGTTCAACGGTGTCGCTGGTGTCGATACGCCGCAGAATAGAAATGCACTGTTGAGTCAGAGTTTGGCCAGTGAGCTTGGAAGTGGTCCGGGCGATTCGGTTTTGTTGAGACTTGAAAAGCCTTCTGACATTCCGATCGAATCGTTGCACGGGCGCAAAGAAGATCCGGGGAAAACGATTAGGTTGAATGTCGCGGGCGCGCTTGCGGGCGAGCAACTCGGCGAGTTTTCACTGCAACCCCAGCACGGCGCCGTGCGTGCTGTTTTTGTTTCACTCAGCTTTTTGCAGAAAGAGTTGGGACAGGATGCCAAGGTCAACACGATTCTGATTGCGAGGTTCCCAGGGACTCAGGCGACTAAGCAACAGGAGGCGATTGCTGCGCTGCTGAAGAGTAAATCGACGCTTGAAGATTTCGGGCTTAACCTGCGAATCCTCAACGACCAGCAAAGCATCTCCCTCGAAAGTAATAGCCGCATCATAAATGAGCACGTTGCATCTGCGGCGAGTGAATCGGCAAAGGCGCTGTCGCTGCAAACTATGCCGGTGCTCTCCTACCTCGCCAACAGCATTAACTCCGGCGATCGTTCAACTCCATACTCCCTCGTGACTGCGCTCGACGACGAGACACTCGCGAAGTTGGCAAAACCAACAACGCAGTCTTCGCAGCATCCGCCGATCATTCTCAATGACTGGACTGCACGCGATCTTAACGCGAAACCCGGAGACACTGTTTCGCTCGATTACTATCTTTGGCACGAAGACGGCCGCCTTGAAACCAAAAAAGCCGATTTCCAATTGGCGGCAATCGTGCCGATCGCTGGTCTCGCGGCAGATCGCGATCTCGTTCCGGACTATCCGGGCATCACTGAATCGCCGGATCTTTCGGCTTGGGATCCGCCGTTTCCAATCGATCTGGGCCGAGTCAGAAAAGAGGACGAAGACTACTGGCACCAGTATCGCACCACACCCAAAGCTTTCATTCCGCTTTCTGTCGCTCAGAACCTGTGGCAAACGCGCTTTGGTAAACTCACTTCGATCCGCATCGAATCACCTGGCCAGCAACTGACACCTGAGATCGTCAACAACTTCGGCGAGAGTCTACGCAAGACTCTGGATCCCGCGCTAATGGGATTCCAGGTTATTCCCGTACGCGATCAAGGACAGGCCGCTTCGCGCGGCGCCACTGATTTTGGTGAGTACTTTTTGTATTTCAGTTTCTTCCTAGTCGTTTCGGCGCTCATGCTCACCACGCTCTTTTTCAAACTCGGAATTGAGCAGCGCGCGCGTGAGATCGGGACGCTTCAGGCGATTGGTTTTTTTGATTCGAGTATTCGACGACTGTTTCTCGCGGAAGGAGTACTGTTGGCGGGAATTGGAAGTCTGCTCGGGCTGGTCGGAGCAATCGCCTACGCAGCACTGTTGATGTACGGTCTGCGGACCTGGTGGGTAGGCGCGGTGGGAACGACCGCGTTGACTCTGCACATCTCGTGGAAGTGGATGGTTGTTGGTGCAGTTGGGGGAGTAGTCGCTGCCATCGTTTGTATTTTCTTTACGTTGAGAAGGCTCGGGCGTTCATCGACACGCAGTTTGCTGGCTGGAACCATTACAGATTTCTCTCGCAAAGGCACGAAAGCGCAAAGGAAATCCTACCTTGGCGCCTTTGCGCGTTTGCGGGGAACAACACTCGGCATTGTGCTGACCGTAGCAGGTGTGACGCTGTTAATCGCCGGCTCTCTCCAATTGATTCCGCAGGCAGCGGGTTTCTTCGGCGGCGGCGTGGTCTTGCTCATCGCAGGCGTCTCTTTTCTCTCGAGTTGGCTCAGACGAAGTAAGAAGCATGTGATTCAAGGCTCCGGGTGGTGGACCATCGCACGCCTCGGCTTTCGCAACGCCACTTACCATCCGGGCCGCACCGTACTCTGCATCGCACTGATCGCCTCAGCAGCATTCATCATCGTCGCCGTAGATTCGTTTCGCCGCTCCGGCGCCACGACCGCTGATAGAAAATCCGGCACCGGCGGCTTCCCGCTGCTCGCTGAATCATTACTGCCGCTGGTCCAGGACGCAAACACGCCGGAAGGTCGTGAGTCTTTGAATCTAACTACCGATCAATCTGCGCTGAAAGATGTGAGCTTTGTAAACTTTCGCGTGCGGCCTGGCGACGACACAAGCTGCCTCAATCTCTACCAGCCACGCAATCCCAAGATCGTTGCGCCTCCGGAATCTTTCATCCGAGACAATCGCTTCACATTTCAGAGTTCGTTGGGGGGGACTAACGAAGAAAAAAACAATCCGTGGCTGCTCCTGGATCGTCAATTTGAAAGCGGAGTAATCCCGGTCATTGGAGATGCCAACTCGCTAACTTACGTGCTCCACCTGAAGGTCGGGCAGGAGTTGGTCATCGACCACACGACTGGTCCGCTCCGTCTCCTGATCGTCGGAGCCTTGTCGGATAGTATTTTCCAGAGCGAGCTGTTGATGTCTGAAAGAAATTTCCTGCGCCTGTTTCCCACGGAAGAAGGTTATCGTTTGTTTTTAGTCGACGTTCCGCAAACACAGCCGGCCGCGGCAGTCTCCACTGTCCTGGAGGATCGCTTATCAGATTTTGGTTTTGACGTTGTTTCAACCGAAGAACGGCTCGCAAATTTTCATCGCGTTGAGAACACGTATCTCTCTACGTTCCAGATGCTCGGAGGTCTTGGCCTCGTACTGGGCACATTCGGATTGGCGGCTGTTTTGCTGCGCAATGTCTTCGAACGACGGCGAGAACTGGCCCTGCTGCGGGCAGTAGGTTATAACTCTTCACACTTCGCGGCGATGGTGATTACGGAAAACGTTCTCATGCTGTGCTGTGGCCTGGCCGTAGGATTTGTGTGCGCGCTGCTCGCGATCGCCCCGGTGCTCTTCGAGCGCGGGGGCCGGCTTCCAAACATCTCGCTCGGTCTGTTGTTGCTGGCTGTTCTGCTCTCGGGCGCAACTGCGTCGCTCGTGGCCACGCTGGCCGCTCTGCGCTCGCCCTTGTTGCCCGCTTTGCGCGCCGAGTAATCCACAGATTGCACAGATGATCTGTGTAATCTACGGGTGAGCATTAACGGAGAATCAATATGCGGAAACTCACAGTCCTGGCGTTTGTCCTGCTCTCGTTCGCTGTCGTTAATGCGGAAAACTGGCCCCAGTGGCGAGGACCAAGCCTTAACGGCGTCAGTAACGAAAAGAACCTGCCGGTTAAATGGACCACTGAAGAGAACGTAGTTTGGAAAGTCGCAATGCCCGGCTGGAGTGGCTCGACACCCATCATCTGGAGCGACCGCATCTTCCTGAATGTTGCGGATGGCGACAATCTATTTCTCTGGTGCGTCGACAAAACAAAAGGAGAAGTTCTTTGGAAAAAACTGTTGGGTGATGGCAACGTCAAAATGCGCAAGCAAAACATGTCGTCGCCTTCTCCAGTGACCGACGGCAAAAACGTTTACGTGATGACCGGCACCGGCGTGCTCAAAGGCTTCGACTTCAGCGGCAAAGAACTATGGTCCAGAGATATTCAGAAAGACTACGGGCAGTTTGGACTGAACTGGGGCTACGCTTCATCGCCGCTTCTCTTCGACGATTCACTTTACGTCCAGGTGCTTCACGGAATGAAGACAGACGATGCTTCATACGTGATGCGCATCGACAAGAAGAACGGCAAGACACTCTGGAAAGTGGATCGCCCAACCAGCGCGATCCGGGAATCTCCTGATTCGTACACGACTCCCGCGCTGCTTCGCTATGGAACGACGACTGAGATTGTGATCACTGGAGGTGATTGCGTAACCGGCCATGATCCCGCTACCGGCAAGGAACTCTGGCGCGCCAACGGTCTCAATCCGGACAATAACCCGTCGTATCGCATCGTCGCGTCGCCAATTGTCTTTGACGAGATCATCTACGCCCCAACACGCGTAAGGCCATTGCTTGCGCTCAAAGCCGGCGGTCGCGGCGACGTCACCAGTTCGCACGTTTTATGGTCCACGGCCAACGGCCCTGATGTGCCAACGCCAGTAACTGATGGGAAGTATTTTTATATCGTAAACGATCGCGGGATCATGTGGTGTCTTGATGCGAAGACCGGCGCGGAGGTGTACGGCCAGCAACGGATCAAGCCGGGCACTTACAGCAGCTCACCAGTGCTTGCAGATGGAAAGATCTACATCACGAATGAAGAAGGTTTGACAACGGTGGTCGCGGCTGGACCGAAGTTCGAAACCCTGGCGGAGAATCCGCTGAACGATTACACTCTGAGCTCACCAGCCATTTCAGATGGCCGAATCTATATCAGGACGGCCCAACATCTTTATGCTATTGGCAAAAAGTAAAACGATCCAAATTTTCTGTGTCATCTGCGTAATCTGTGGATCCAATCTGTACGCACAGGAATCGCAACTCGGCCGCGTCGAATTTCCAACCTCCGGATCGGAAAAAGCACAAGCAAACTTTCTGCGCGGATTAGCTGCTTTGCATTCCTTCTGGTACGAGGAGGCGCTGGAGGCCTTTCGTGAGTCAACGAAAGTCGAGCCTGACTTCGCGATGGGCTACTGGGGTGAAGCAATGGCGCACAATCACCCGCTCTGGTCCGAACAGGACATCGCGGCTGCGCGCCAGGTGCTCGCGAAGATTAAAGAAACACCAAAATTGACGGAGCGAGAACGAGCTTACCTCGCCGCCGTAAAGCTTCTCTACGGCGAAGGCGACAAACGAACGCGCGATGCTGCCTACTCAGCGGCGATGGAAAAGATCTATCGCAGCTATCCGGAGGATCTCGATGCGGCCGCATTCTATTCGCTGTCGCTGCTCGGCATGGTGAGAGGCCAGGAGAAAGGTTATCACTTGCAGGCAAAGGCAGGAGCGATCGCGCTCGACGTCTATCAGAAGAACCCGAATCATCCCGGCGCGGCCCATTACATCATTCATGCGTTTGACGATCCCGACCACGCTATCTTAGCTCTGCCCGCGGCTCGCCGTTACGCGAGCATCGCCCCTGAGGCATATCACGCGCGTCACATGCCATCGCACATTTTTCTGCAATTGGGAATGTGGCCCGAGGCCGCAGCTTCAAACGAGTCGTCGTGGGAATCGTCCGACGCCTGGATGAAGCGAAAGAACCTTTCCGTCAACGTGCGCGACTATCACAGTCTGCACTGGCTGCTCTACGTCTATCTTCAGCAGGGTCGTTATAACGATGCCGAGAAGTTGCTCAACCTGATGAAGAAGGTGATGGCGGAATCGACATACGACGACAAGTTGCGCCCGGCGTACTACGAAAACAATTACGCCAACATGGCGGCGGCGTTCATTGTCGAAACTGAGAGATGGAACCTGGCAACCGAACTGTTTCCTGAAAACAAAGCACCTGTGACTTCCGAACAAACCGCGATGAGCGGAGCTCATGGTGGACACGGGACGGCTCCCGCGCCGAGCACCAACAACACAGCAGCAACTGTACGTGCGTCGTCGGCAAACCTGACTTTACCGCCTTTTGTTCGTGGTTTGGCTGCGGCAGCAGGTGTATCTTCTATAGAGCCAAGCATCGCGGGCTTGGAAAGCATGCGAGGCAGTGCCAGGGCGTCCGTCCTTGAAATCCGGGAGCTGGAAATCTCCGCGTTGAGCGCGTCAATGAAAAAGGATCACAGCAAAGCGATTGAATTGATGAAGAAAGCGACGGCGCTCGAAGAAGAAATGAGCGCGCCGTACGGGCCACCCATCCTCATCAAGCCAACCCACGAACTCTTCGGCGAGATTCTTTTGCGCGCCGGAAAACCTGCTGAGGCTGGCGAGCAGTTCAAGACGTCGCTACTGCGACAACCGAACCGGGCGCGTTCATTGCTTGGAGCAGCCCGCGCCGCCGCGCAGAGTGGAAATCAATCCGCCGCGCAGACGGCTTACGCCGCATTGATTGAGCAATGGAAACAGGCAGATCAAGATCTCCCTGAATTACGCGAAGCGCGCGACTACCTGAACCACAAAGTCACTAAGGCACAAACTGGCAACGATTAACTATCCACAGATTTCAGAGATTCTTTTTGTGTAATCTGCGTAATCTGTGGATGGTTTGCTATTTCTTCTCGCGCACGTCGAACGCGTAGATCGTGTCCTGATCGCGCAGGTACAACCGTCCTCCCGCGACAACCGGATGCGTCCACGTTGGCAATGAATCTTGCTGAATCCGGAAGCGCCCCTTCTCTTTATAGCCAGTCGGGGTCGCTTCAACTAGACCTACAACCCCATTTTCACTGAAGCAGTAGAGATTCCCGTCGGCATAGACCAGCGACCCTTTGCCCACGCTGCGATCCTTCCACGCAATCTCGCCCGTATCGAACTTCATGGCAGTGAGGATCGCACTCGAGAAACCGTAGAGGTAATCGCCAACCAGCACGGAGCTGCTGTGGTGATTCTTCATATCTTTGGTGAAGTAGATCTCCTGTGCCTTGTTGTCGGGCTTGATCTCAACCACGCCGCCACCTGTCCCGTAGTCAGAAGAGATAAACACACGATTAGCACGCGCAACCGGTGTCGCTACGTTCGCCACATTATTTGAAGGCCGCGAATATTCCCACAACAAACGTCCATCGTTCGCGTCGAGGCCCACGGCGCGCGAGGCCGTGAAGAATATGACCTGCGTGCCGCCGTTTACCTGCAATGGAATGGCTGACGAATAGCCCGCTTCGTCGCTCTGACTCTTCCAAATAACCGACCCGTCGGCTTTATTGAGCGCCACGATCGACGCGCCTGGACCACCCGCATTCACCAGGACTTTGTTTCCGAGCACGAGTGGTGACTCGCTAATGCCCCATTGAATGTTCGAGCCGCCAAATTCCTTCAAGACGTTTTTGGTCCAAACGATCTTGCCGGTGCGTGCGTCGAGACAGGAAAGATCTCCAGCGCCTCCGAGTGCATAAATTCGCTCGCCGTCGATTGTCGGAGTCCCTCGTGGTCCATCACCACGATCGTTGCGAAAGGCAGAGCCGTGAGCAGTGGCCCATGCTTCTTTTCCAGTGGCAATGTCAAATGCGATGACGAACTCGCGGTCGCCGCGCAGACCCATCGTGTACAACTTGCCGTTGGCAACTGAAAACGACGAATAGCCACGTCCTGCGCCCGAAGCTTTCCAAGCAAGGGGCGGACCTTCGGCAGGCCACTGTTTAAGCAGTCCGGTTTCTTTCGAGATGCCATCGCGATTCGGGCCGCGCCACTGAGGCCAGTTGGCGCCGGGTTGGGCCACGGTCAAATGTGCGAGACTCAATAGCGCAACTATTGCCAGCAATAAAATCCGCATGCTTTTCATTCTGATCTCCTTCGTGTGCTAAAGCGAAAAGTTGTCCGGGGAGACACGAAAGATTTCTGCTTACGACTGCGGTTTGAAGTAAAGCACCAAACCACCGCCGACAGCAGCCAAAACAAAACCGAGGTAGAGCAACGGATTAGGCGAAGTCTTTGGGGGATGCAGCCACATCGAATACAACACGTTCACCAGCGGCGCTCCCGCGAAGACCAGCGGCATCACGTATGTCGGCAACCCGCCCGACCTGAAAGCAAAAATGATGCAAACGGCTCCAGCGGCGCCGAGCGCGCCGGCAATCGTTGCGCCGACTGAGCCCTTCATCGTGAACCCGTTGAGTTGGCCCTGAGAAGAAAGCGTAATCACGGGAATCAGAACGCCAATGAGGAAGTAAGCGATACCCACACACAAGAGGGCGCGCATCGGATTGCCGCCGAGCTGTACCTGGCCGCCGTGCAAGGCCGGGCCGTATAACCCCCACGAGAGCGCGGCGCCGAGAGCAAAAAGGATCCAGAGCATTAGGACCTCCGAGAACTGAGATGTAACCCACAAAGAAGTACAAAAGCGTTCTACTTCGTCGTTTGGCCACTATGATTTGAGGCAAAACTGAAACTCAGAAAAGACTTTCGCCGTAAGTCATTTGGTCGCGCGCATTCTAACACCTGAGACTTAGACATAGCAGCAAGTGATTTGCTAAGGTCTGCCGAACACGGGGTCCATCCAAAATCTCGAACGGGGAGCATCAAATCTTGAAGTCGAACTTCTTAATCGTTCTGTTTATCCTGCTGCCGGTCGCGGTCACCGCACAAACTCATCGCGCATCGCTGCGCGGAACTGTCTATGACCCGAATCACGCCGCCATTCCCGGCGCGCAGGTCAGCGTGACAAGTGTGGACACCGGTGACGTTCGCACTACGACGACTGACGATAAAGGCGAGTATGCCATCTCGTCTCTACCTTCAGGCATGTACGAAATAAAGATCGAGAAGCAAGGATTTCAGACTCACGCCGAGAAGATTGAAATGCTGGTCAACCAGGAGCAGAGGTTTGATGCGACGCTTGGCGTTGGCAGTCCATCCGTGCCGCGAATCGAATCCACCTTCGATCCACAATTGAAGAAGGATTCACCGTCTTTGGGCAGCGTGATCGAGAACCGTCAAGTTACGGGACTGCCACTTGACGGTCGAAACTTCTACGAACTAAGCCTGCTGGTGCCCGGCGCTGCTCCTCCGGCGCAAGGCTCAGCCGGATCAGTTCGCGGTGACTTCGCATTCAGTGTCAACGGTGCTCGCGAAGACGCCAACAACTTCCTGCTCGACGGTGTTTACAACGTCGATCCAAAACTCAATACGTTCGGCGTGCGACCATCGGTCGACGCGATTCGTGAGTTTGAAATGTTAACGAGCACCTACGATGCCTCGTTTGGCCGCAACCCGGGCGCGCAGGTCAACGTGATCCTGAATTCCGGATCCAACGATTTTCACGGCTCGCTTTTTGAGTTTCATCGCAACGCAGCGCTTGATGCGCGCAACTTCTTCGCACCGGCATCGGAACCCAAGCCAAAGTACATTCGCAACCAGTTTGGCGGCGCGTTGGGTGGTCCAATCAAACACGATCGCACGTTCTTCTTTGCTGACTATGAAGGCACACGTTCACGCGAAGGCATTACGCGGATCACAAACGTGCCGACCGCGCTCGAACGCGCGGGTAACTTCTCACAGAGTATTTTCGGAGTTCCGACGAATCCGTTTACAGGTCAGCCATTCGATAACGGCATAATTCCGGATTTCTTCATTAACCCTGTCGGCCGCGCGATTGCAGCACTTTATCCACTGCCCAATCGTAACGTGCCGTTGCAGAACTTTGTCTCGTCGCCGATATTGCGAGACGACAACGACAGCTTCGACGCGCGCGTCGATCACAATCTCAGTGAGCAAGCCAATCTCACGTTTAGATATAGCTTCGGCGACCGCAATCTGTTTGAGCCTTTCACCGGGTCATCGTTTTCGCTCCTTCCCGGGTTCGGCGACACTGTGAAACGTCGCAGCCAGAACGGCATGGTTGCACTGACGCTGGTGCTGACACCAAATCTGGTCAACGAGAGTCGGGTGGCGTTCAGTCGAGTCGCAGCTTCCGTAACACAGGAGGCAAGCGTACTCAATTCTGACGTTGGTCTCCCAGCTATTTCACCGCGCGCGCGTGACCTGGGCCTAAGCTTCATCACTATCACCGGTTTTTCACCTTTGGGAGATGAAGGAAATAACCCGCAAAACAGCGTCACGAACGTTTACCAGTTTCTCAATAACGCGAGTTATGTTCGCGGCGATCATCTGATTAAGTTCGGCGTTGACCTGCGTTTCTCGCAGCAGAATGCTTTTCGCGACGTGGAGTCGCGCGGTCGTCTTCAATTTTCACCTTTCGGACAGATCACCGGCAATGCGCTCGGAGATCTTTTGCTGGGTTTTCCATTCCTGACGAGCATTGCGCGCGTTGATAATCCACAACAGATTCGCACCGAGAGTTACAACTTTTTCATCAACGACAGTTACCGCGTCACACCTCGACTGACGCTGACGGGCGGTTTGCGTTACGAATACAACTCGCCGCCAGTCGATGCTGATGATCGTGCGAATGTTTACGACGTCACTACGCGAAGTCTGGTGCAGGTCGGGACGAACGGCGTTCCACGCAGCGGCTTCGAAGCTGATAAGAACAACTTTGCGCCGCGTGTTGGATTTGCGTGGTCCGTTAGCCAAAAGACTGTGCTCCGCGGCGGCTATGGCATCTACTACGATCAGTCGCCACTCGCGCCGGCTGAAGCGCTTTACTTCAACTCGCCGTTCTTCGACAACAACATCTTCTTCTCGTTGCAGGGCCTGCCGCTAACGCTGAACGATCCGTTTCCGGCGTTCTTCCCGTTCCCATTGCCCGATTCTGCCCTAGCCATCCAGCGCGATTTGCGGACCGGTTACATGCAGCATTGGAACTTCAACGTTGAGCGCCAACTCGGAAGCAGCAGCGTGCTCGAACTTGCCTACGTCGGATCGAAGGGAACGAAACTACTGACCGCGCGCGATATCAACCAGCCGCAGCCAAGCGTTTTGCCGCAGGGGCTTCCGTTTGTGCCCCGGCCTGATCCGCGCTTCGACGACATCGATCTGCTCGAGTCGCGTGCTAATTCGAATTACAACGCGCTGCAAGCTCGCTTCCAGCAACGCCTTGCGCGTGGCTTATCGGCGCTCGCTTCGTACACCTGGTCCAAGTCGATCGACGACGCTTCGAATTTCTTTAGCAGCGCCGGCGATCCAAACTTTCCGCAGAACAGTTACAAGGTCGCCGCCGAACGTGGCCGTTCGAATTTTGACGTTAGTCATCGCTTGTCGGTGAGTTACTCTTATGCGCTGCCGTTTGGGAGAGGCAGGCAATATCTTGCCGATAATAGTTGGCTCTCCACGGTCTTAAGTGGCTGGGAAACCTTCGGGATCGTGACGCTTCAATCGGGACGACCATTCACCGTCGCGCTGCTTTCGGAAATCGATAACAGTGGTACCGGACGATCGATTCTCGGATTCGGCGCAAACGATCGACCTAACCTGGTTGGCGATCCTGACGTTTCGAATCCCACGACGCTACAGTGGTTCAACACCGCGGCCTTCGTCTTCCCTGCCCCGGGGACATTCGGAAACGCCGGCAGAAACGTTCTGGAAGGGCCAGGATTTCAGAACGTGAACGCGTCGCTCGTGAAGAACACCGCTCTGACAGAGCGCGTGAATTTGCAGTTTCGCGCCGAGGCCTTCAACCTCTTCAACCATCCAAATTTCAACCTGCCGGACAACTTCCTCGGCTCCCCAACGTTTGGACGGATCACGTCAGCACGCGACCCGCGACATATTCAGTTTGGGTTGAAGTTGTTGTTTTAGCCGCGGATTGACGCAGATGAACGCGGATTAATCTGCGGAATCTGCGTTCATTTGTGGCTGATCGTCGTAGAACAGGTACTTGGCTGACAGGAGAATGTCTGATTCGTCCGCGGTGGGGGTTTGCGGGGCCATCGTGCCGTCGAGTTGTTCGTAGAGCGGTGGGGGAATTTCAGCGAACTCGGACATTGGGCCATACACCGAATCGACACCTTCTTTGAACACGTCTCCGATCAGCAGGTTGATGATGTGCACGCGCTCGTCCGGATACTTGCGCAAGAAACCCGAGAAGCTAAATCCGTCGTTGTAGAAAGCATAGACCAGCTTGCGCATCGACTCGATGCCGCGATCGAGTTTCGCCTGATACTGACCGAGCCGAGCCGCCGAGAAGTCGTTGTGATTGAAAGCGTCGTGAATGGCATCGGCAGCCAACTCCGCCATCTTTAGCGCCAGCAGCACTCCCGAAGAGTAGATCGGATCCAGAAAGCCGTAAGCATCACCGATCAGAATAAATCCGTTGCCGGCATTCTGTTTCGACCGATAAGAGTAGTCGAGGATTGAATAGATCTTATCGACGCGAGTGCTTCCCTCAACGCGGCGCCGCACTGCTTCACACTTCTCAATCTCCTCATTAAGGATCTTCGCCAGATCCTGGCCGCGGTTCTTCAAGAGGTATTCGGGATCGGCAACGATGCCCACGCTCGTGATGTCGTTTTCGAGTGGGATATACCAGAACCAGCCGCCACTCCCCGGTTCAGTACGCAGCACCAATGTTGCGCCACCATTCAGGTCCGGCTCGCGATGCGCGTCTTTGAAATAGGAATAGAGCACTGCCTTCTTGAGTTTCGGATCGCGTACGCGCCAACGAAACTTATTCGACAGCATCGCGGCCTGCCCAGTCGCATCGACCACAACGTTCGCAAAAAACTTCTCGCGCGTGCCGTCCTGCATCTGCACTTCCACACCAACAGCGCGATCTCCTTCAAACAGCACCTGCTTAACCAGAACACCTTGATGCACAACCGCGCCCTGTTCCGCAGCGTGATTGATTAGCATGTGATCGAACTGGGCGCGCGTCACTTGCCAGGTGACAGCACTTTCGTGATGCACAGCCTCGAAAAAATAGAAAGGGCGCGACTCCTTGCCCGCCGCGTTTGCAAATTGAACACTGTACTTGCGCACGAAAGGACTTTCCCTGAGCTTCTCGAGCAAGCCCAAACGACGGAAAGTCCAATAAGTGTCAGTCATCAACGACTCGCCGATATGATGGCGCGGAAATATTTCCTTCTCAAACAGAATCACCTGGCGGCCTTCGCGCGCCAGAATGCCGGCAACGGAGCTTCCCGCGGGTCCTCCACCCATTACAATCACGTCAAACTTGTTTGTATTCATGCGTAGCGTACAGTTCTGAGTTCAGGTTCAAAAAAATCGATCAGAAAAGAATCGACCTGCAAAAGGCCTTGACGACTAAGCGAGATCATACCGTTTTGACGTTGGAGCAGACTCTTCTCTTCCAACTCTTCATAGACAGGCTGGAACTCTCTCCAAACATCAACGCCAAACTTCTTCTGAAAGTAACCGGTATCGAGCCATCCGGTTTTTAACTGCAAGACCATCTCGCGAATCAGTCTCTGCTTCGGCGTCAGCGAAACGGCGCGCAACAGCGGCAGGCGATCCTCATTAAGGATGCGCACGTACTCTTCAAAGTTGTGTGCGTTCTGGAAATTGACTCCGCCGAAATGCGAAAAAGACGAGACACCGATGCCGATCATGTCGCCACCATGCCAGAGCGCGTCCCTGTAAATGAACCGGCAAGTCTTCTTCTTCGTCGCCACAATGTCGGTGCCTGCGATTTCGTAGTCGTGCGCGAGAAATTGTTCGAACGCGTAATTGAGCCAGCGGCGTTTAGTGTCCCAACCAGCAATAGGCGATGTGGCGCCCTTCTTTAGAATGTCCTGAGAGATAACCGTGTTGTAAGGCAGCTCCATTTGATAGATGGTGATCGAATCAGGCGCGAGCTCGATTGCGTGCTGCACCGTGTCGCGCCACTTTTCTTCCGTTTCGCCCATCATCCCAGCAATGAGATCGACGTTGATCTGCGGAAAGTCGACTTCACGTGCCCAACCGTATGCGCGATAGATCTCTGGTGACAGGTGAGCGCGTCCATTTGCCGCGAGGACCTCGTCGTCGAAATGCTCGACACCAAGACTGAGCCGTGTGACTCCGATATCTCTCAGTGTTTGAAGTTTGGACTTTTGCAACGTGCCTGGTTCGCATTCGAACGTAACTTCTTCAGCGTTCTGCCAACTCACGTGACGATTAAGACCGTCGACGAGGTAACGCAACTGCTTCTCGCTGACGTATGAAGGCGTGCCGCCGCCGAAGTATGCGAACCGCAGTTGCCGATCCTGGAAAGCCGGCATGAGGCTGTAGAGTTCGTTCTCTTTGATCAGAGCGTCGAGATAGACCTCGATCTCGGAAGCGTTCTTGTCTGTGTAAACTTTGAAGTAACAGAAGAGGCAGCGCTTCCGGCAAAATGGAATGTGAATATAAAGACCGAGTGGATCGCTGACTCTTGGCGGTTGATTGAGTGCGTCGAGGGCGTCGGAAATAAACTCGGGCTTCCACTGGGAGAAGGGCGGATAGTTCGAGACAAAATAATTCCCTACTTCAGTTCTGGTTTGAGCGATGTCTACCGTCATTCCAAAATCAACTTAGCATCAATGGGGATGATTTCCAATTGCCGATTGCCAATTGCCGATTTCAGCCCTGAAACAATTGGCAATCGGCAATTGGAAATCGGCAATGACCCAAGTATTACGCGCTCGTCGAGTTATAGGTTGCGCCTTTGGGACGGGCCGTTGTATAGAGAGCCGATGCCCGCGCGCCCTGGATTCACTTTTTCGCACGCCCGGAACTATTTACCGTACCTTCTGCTTTTGCTGTTTTTCATAGCCGGCGTTTGGCTCATCCTGGCTGCCGGTTCACGACTGCACCCAGCCGCGAACCCTACAACAACAACTCCGGTATCAGCGAGCGGAACCCTCTGGGAAAACTTTAGAACTCCTCTCAGCATTCTGCTCACGCAGATAATCGTCATCTTAGCGATGGCCGGACTGTTTCGGCGGTTGTTCCGCGCAATCGGTCAACCACCGGTGATGGGCGAGATGATTGCGGGCATCGTGCTGGGTCCGTCAGTGTTGGGCCTGTTCTTCCCTCAGGCGCTCGCGTTTCTGTTTCCCGCCTCTTCGTTGGAAACCTTGCGTCTGCTCAGTCAAATCGGTGTCGTGCTCTTCATGTTTGTTGTCGGCATGGAGTTGGACGTCAGGCATCTACGAGAGAAAGGATCGGCGGCGGTGATGATCAGTCACGCGAGCATCATCGTGCCTTTCCTTCTCGGCGCTGCGCTTTCACTTTTTCTTTACGAGGAACTCGCCACGCCAGGAACCTCTTTCAATGCATTTGCGTTATTCATCGGGGTTGCGATGAGCATTACGGCTTTTCCGGTGCTCGCCCGGATCCTTGAAGACCGCGGCATGACGCAAACTTATCTCGGCTCGATCGCGCTCACTTGTGCTGCTGTCGACGATGTCACTGCCTGGTGCATCCTGGCGCTGGTGATTGCCCTTGTGAAATCTACAGGAATTGGGATCTCCGCGATCACGATCGTCTTAACACTGATTTTTGCGGGCGCGATGCTTTTTTTGGTGCGACCGCAACTAGGTCGCATAATTAAAGAACCCGATTCGCAGCTTCACAGGCGAAGGCTGATTCCGATCATCCTGGCGTTTGTTATGGCCTGTGCGCTGCTCACGGAAACGATCGGCATCCACGCTCTATTCGGCGCGTTCGTGGCTGGAGTTGTAATGCCTCCTGCAACGGAGTTCAGGATCTTTCTCAAAGACAAGCTCGAAGCTTTCAGTTCTTACGCGCTGCTTCCGCTCTTCTTTGCCTTCACGGGATTGCGCACGCAAGTCGGCCTGCTGAACGACTGGCAAGACTGGCTCATGTGCGCAGTGATCATCCTCGTCGCAATCGCAGGTAAGCTTGGCGGCAGCATGTTGATGAGTCGTTGGACGGGAATGAACTGGTCCCAGTCGTTCTCGATTGGCGTACTCATGAACACGAGAGGACTAGTTGAGCTGGTGGTGCTGAATATTGGCTACGACCTTGGTATTCTCTCGGGGCGGATTTTCACTCTGATGGTGTTGATGGCACTTGTAACGACTTTTATGACTGGACCACTTCTTTCACTGGTTAGAACTCGCAATTAAAAAGGAGGCAGTGATGACAAGAAAGATTCTGTTGATAGCCGCCGCTACTATGACTTTATCAGTGCTCGCCTTCGCGGCAGCGAAACCAAACTTCAGCGGTACCTGGATCATGGATCGAGCGCGTAGCTTTGGTCTGCCTGGAAACATGAACCAGACCCTCACCATCACACATAAAGACGATCAGATTGAGTTGGAAACAAAACTCATCCAACCAGACAATGAGCGGGTCGTGAAAGACACGTACATTCTCGACGGCAAGGAACACGAGTTCACGCCGCAAGTACCTCCAAACCAGCCCCCGGCGAAAGGCAAACGAACAGTCGTCTGGCTGCCCGGCGACAAGGGGCTTCAAGTAACGGAAGTGACGACTGCTGAAACCCCGAAGGGAGCGGTTACAACCCAGGTAGTGCGGAAGTGGACCATCTCGAGTGAAGGCGAGTTAGTGATCGACATGTACGTCGATAATCCCAGTATGTCCTACGAAGCAAAACGAATCTTTAAGAAGCAATAATCCACAGATTACACAGAAGCTATCTGTGAAATCTGTGGATTACCTGGCGGAGATATCATACGCAGCCATCTCGTTTGAGTTGCGGATGAGCAATCGTCCACCAGCAATCGCCGGATAATTCCATGTCTGGCCCTGGAGCGCCGAGAAACGGGCCACCTCGGTATATTTATCAGGCGAAGCTTTAACCAACGCGATCTCGCCCTGGTCGGAAGTCACGATCAAGTGTCCACCAGCCAGCAGCACCTGGCCGTAACCATAACGTCCCTCTTTCCATTTACGCTCGCCCGTGTTCACGTCAAGGCAAACCAGAATGCCTTCGTCGAGACCGTAAATATAACCGTTATAAAGAACTGAGCTGTTGAACTTGTTCTTCATGTTGTTGTTTTGCCAGACCGTAGTTGCGGTGTAACTTTTGCCGCTGCCTTTAACCTCCACGAGTGCTGCGCCTTTTCCGTAGCCTGACGAAATAAAGAAGCGATTCTGATCGACCACGATCGGTTGTGAGACATTGATGCCGTTATCGGTGTCCCATGAATAACTCCAAAGCAGCGTTCCGTTTTCAGGAGTCAGTCCGACAACGCGGAACGAACTAACGACAACGATTTGGCGAACTCCCGCAAGTTCAACGAGCATCGGTGAAACGTAAGCTTGCGGGTCGTCAAGCACCTTCCACACCGGGGCGCCTGTCATCTTGTTGTAAGCGACGACCGATTTGCCGTTGGCGCCGCCAGGAAGCACGATCACTTTGTCGTCAACAATCAATGGCGATGCGGCCATGGCCCAGGGTAGGTTTCGTGCCTGATTGTCGGAGAGAATATTCTTGCCCCAGATCACCGTGCCCGTGTTGGCATCGAGACAGCGCAACTCGCCAGTGGCGCCAAGCGCATAAATCCGCCCCTGGTCCCATGTCGGAGTTGAGCGTGGTCCATCGCCGGTCGAATCGGTGTATTCGGCATTCCACTTTTGTGCCCACAACTCACGACCGGTTCCCAGATCGTAAGCGGCGACAACCTCCTGGTTTCGTCTTTGCTCGATTGTGTAGGCCTTTCCATCGGCAACGACGAAGGAGGAGTGTCCGACGCCCACTGGTTGTTTCC
>JBKPJS010000384.1:0-3392 GCA_046730815.1 Acidobacteriota bacterium | reverse complement strand
ACGAAGAACTGTCTCCCAACTGTGCGTGCTGGCGTTATGTGCAACGATGCTGGTTGCACAACAAGCAACGGCTCCCGCCAAACGTGCGCTCACACATCAGGATTACGATTCCTGGCGATCGATCCTTGCCCAGCAAGTTTCGCGTGACGGCAAGTTCGTGGCTTACGCCTACGTGGCGCAGGACGGCGACGGGGAGATTGTAGTGCGCAACGTCGCGACAGGCGTCGATTGGAAAGCACCGCGAGGCTATCGTCCGCCTGTGCCGCCGCCGGATGATTCGCTTCCAAACGCTGCTGAGTTGCTGGCCGAGCAGGCCCGTCTCTTGCGCCCGGTTTTCACTGCGGATAGCCGTTTTCTTATCTTCGGTACAGAACCAACCAAAGCCGAAGTGACAAAGGCGAAGAAAGAGAAGAAAAAACCGGAAGACATGCCAAAGAACGGTCTCAGCATCATGGACCTCTCGAATGGAACTGTGACACGCGTCGAGAGAGTGAAGACTTTCCGCGTGCCGGAAGATGGTTCAGGATTTATCGCGTATTTGCTGGAACCAAAGCCGCAAGAGAAACCCAGCACATCAGATGCGCAACCCAGCCCGAGCACAGAACCCAGCCCGGTCACAGAACCCAGCCCGAGCACAGAACCGAGCCCGGTCGCGCCAAGTCCATCGAATGAACCAACTCCCACAGCATCACCAGTGCCTGAAACACCGCGAGCTTCCGGCAGATCGAAGAAAAAGGAATACGGAAGCGAACTCGTCTTGCGCAATATGGCAACCGCCGGCGAGCGAAAGTTCAGCGACGTACTCGACTTCACGATCAGCAAAGACGCGAAGACACTCGTGTTCACAACTTCATCGCGCAAGGAAGAAACAAACGGCGCCTACGCAGTGGCGACTGACAGCGATGGCCCACCTATCGTCCTCCTCAGCGGCCAAGGAAAATACCAAAAACTCACGTGGGACGAAGACAACACTCAACTGGCGTTTAGCAGCGACAAAGAAGACGCCGGAGCGAAGCAGCCGAAATTTCGTGTTTACTACTGGAACCGCAAAGATCCACAAGCGACTGAAGTCGTCTCAATCACCTCACCAGGCTTTCGCAAAGAGTTCGTCGTCAGTGAAAAGGCTAATCTCAGTTTTTCGCTCGACGGCAGTCATCTCTTCCTGGGAACTGCGCCACCGCCGGAGCCTGAAAAGAACCCCGACGAAGAGTTACCCGCAGACGAAAAGGTCCTCGTCGATCTCTGGCACTGGAAAGATGATTACGTACAGCCGATTCAAAAAGTGCGCGCCGAGCAGGACCGCAATCGATCGTATCGCGCGGTTTACGATCTCGCGACGAAGAAATTCGTCCAACTCGCCGACGACACGATGGAGAATATATCGCCCTCGAACGACGGAAGGTATGGTATCGGTTCTGACAATCGGAAGTATCGAACCATGTATGACTACGATCCGGGCTTAACCGATTACTACCTGGTCAACACTGCTGACGGATCGCGCAAGCTACTCATAACCAAGCAGCGCGGCAGTGTCTCGCTCTCGCCGAACGCGAAATATGCGATCTACTTCGACGGCAAAGACTGGAACTCTTACTCCGTTGCCGACGCCACAATAACGAACCTCACCAAAAACTTAACTGTGCACTTCTACAACGAAGAGAACGATGTCCCATCAACGCCCGGATCGTACGGCATCGCCGGTTGGACCAAAGACGACGCAGACGTTTTGATCTACGACCGTTACGACATCTGGCAAATCGCGCCGGACGGCAGCCGTGCGAAAAACCTGACCGATGGCATAGGCAGGAAAGACCTGACGACACTTCGCTACGTTCGCCTCGATCCGAAAGAGCGTTGGATAGATCCTGATAAACCTATGCTGCTCTCAGCCGACAGCCAGGAGACACACGATTCAGGTTTCTATCGCGACAAAGTCAACAGCGATGCGGCGCCGCAAAAACTTCTGATGGCAGCCAAGGACTTCAACAACACAACCAAGGCCAAGGATGCCGACGTGCTGATCATGACTGCTTCGCGGTTCGATCAGTTTCCGGATGTCTGGGTGACTAGTAGTTCCTTTAGAGAGCTAAAGCGCGTGAGCAATGGCGACGCGCAACGTGCCGCGTACAACTGGGGTAGCGCCGAGCTGGTGAGGTTCAAAAATATAGATGGCGTGCCGTTGAAAGGTGTGCTGCTGAAGCCGGACAACTTCGATTCGAAGAAGAAGTACCCGATGCTCGTCTACATTTACGAGCGGCTGTCGCAGGGCTTGCACACATTTCGCAATCCAGCGCCGGGAACGTCGATCAATCCGACGTTTTATGTCAGCAATGGTTATCTCGTCTTCATGCCTGACATCGTTTACACGGTCGGCTATCCGGGGAGCAGCGCGTTGAAATGCGTGTTGCCGGGAATTCAGGCGGTGGTTGATAAGGGCTATGTGAACGAGAACGCAATCGGCATTCAGGGACACAGTTGGGGCGGTTATCAGATCGCCTATATGGTGACGCAGACCAATCGATTCAAGGCCGCAGCGCCGGGTGCGTTAGTGGCAAACATGACGAGCGCCTACAGCGGAATTCGTTGGGGGACGGGCTTGCCACGCCAGTTTCAATACGAGCGTTCACAGTCGCGCATCGGCGGCAGCTTGTGGGAGTATCCGTTGCGCTTTCTGGACAACTCTCCGATCTTCCGCGCGGATCGAGTCGAGACGCCGCTGCTGATGATTCACAACGATGAAGACGATGCGGTGCCGTGGTACCAGGGAATCGAATTCTTTCTCGCGCTCCGAAGGCTCGGGAAAGAAGCGTACATGTTTACCTACAACGGCGAGAAGCACGGCTTACGGAAGCGGATCAATCAGAAGGACTACACGCGTCGCTTGCAGGAGTTTTTCGATCACTTCCTGAAAGGCGCGCCTGCTCCGGAGTGGATGGAGAAAGGCATTCCCTACTTGCAGCGTGAGAAAGAGAAGGAGAAATACCGTAACACGGATGGACGCGGATGAATCCGGATAAATCCGTGTTATCCGTGGTTAAGTTTTAGCTTGGCTTCAAGATTCTCGCGGCGAGTGCGGCTGAGTCGGAGTTGCCGGCCGTCTTCAAGAACTACGATGTAATCGCCATTGAAGTGCGGATGCATTTCCTTGATCCGGTCGAGGTTCACTATAATCGACCGGTGGATGCGGACAAATTTCGCTGGGTCGAGCCGGCCCTCCAGGTCGTGCATCTTCTCGCGCAGCAAATGCGCCTTACGACCAACGTGCAACTTCGCATAATTGCCATCTGCTTCGATAAAATCTATCTCGTCAACTTTCAACAACACCACGCGCCCTGCGACTTTGATCATTAGTCTCGTCAGATAATTCTGCTGTAGCGAACCGTTGCGGTCGC
>JBKPJS010000383.1:0-4004 GCA_046730815.1 Acidobacteriota bacterium | reverse complement strand
CTGTAGTGGTTGTGATTGCTGCTCAAAAACCTCAGCGCGATAGAAGCGAACTTCTTGTTGAATAACCGCGCGGCCTTCTGCATCCGTCACCTTACCGGTGATGACGCCGCCGCGGACCAGTGAGAAATTGACGCCTTCAACATTTTCGTCTTCGCCAACAACAACGACCCTACCTCGCTCATTGCCATTGCTCGCTACAAAGGCCGGTGCTGCCGGCCAGATTTCATAGTTTCCGGCTGACACGTTGGCAATGCGGTAGTAACCATCCTGGTCTGTTGTGGTTTTGAGGAACGGTTCAAACGGACTAGCACCGTCATTCTTCCGCATACCGACAGCCACTCCGGGCGCGGCTTTGTCTTTGATCGTTACTCGACCCGAAACTGTACCCCGCGGAGGTTTGTGGGTTTGTTTGGTTGTAGACTGGGCCGGCGCCGAGATCGTCAGGCCGAATAATACAAGCAATACGGCGGGCAGATAACGACCGGAGAAACTCTTTCAGGTTTACTCCTTCAGGGTGTGTTGAGGCTCGCGCGTCGCATCATAGTCCTTCCTGTTGTCAGCTTCAAGATTCTACTGTTAGGATCGCGCCCGCAATGGCTCATCTGAAAATCACCGACGCAAGCGGTCGGCAATGGCAGTTTAGCTTCCTGCCAAAAGTCGCTTGCACGATTGGTCGCGCACCCGACAACGCGGTGGTGCTCGATGATCCTCGCGCTTCGCGTTACCACGCGCACATCAATCAAGCCGACAACGGTACGTTTACTATCGTCGACGGAGCGGTAATCAACAACCAACTTCGCCGCAGCGCAAACAAAGTTTTCATAAACGGCGAACCGGAATTCGAACACCTACTTAAAAACGGCGATCGCATAACTATCGGGGCGAGCACGTTGCGTTTCGAACAGCCGGTCGAGGAACGGACCACTGACGTTCGCTACGACGACAAGCCTCTCGGCCACACGCAGTTGCTCATCTCCGCAAACGATGTGATGTCGACAGTGCTTCGTTCGAAAGACGAAGTGACAACGTCGCCGCAGCGAGACAAAGTTCTCGAAACGCTTCAGCGCAAAGCAAACATTCTGAGTGCGTTGTACGAGATGAGTAAGACGCTGGGCTCGGTCTTCGACCTGAACGCGATTTTCGAGAAAGCAACCGACATTATTTTTAGATCGACTCCGGCTGATCGTGTCGTTGCGCTTTTGGCGGAGGAAGGAAGCGAAGATGCCAACCTGACGCCGATCGCGATGCGTGCGCGCGACAATAAGCTTGAAGCGCATGCGCGTAAGCTTTCAATCGGCCGCACGATCACGCGCAAAGTGATGCGAGACCGGGTGGCGCTGTTGTCACAGGACGCTGCTTCCGACGAACAATTCGCAGGTGTCGATTCGATCGTTTCGCAAGGCGTGCGCTCGACAATTTGTGCGCCGCTGGTTGCGGAGACTCGCGTTCACGGCGCACTGTACGCCGATCGCCTCGATCCGTTCGCGGCATTCAAGCCTGACGATCTGGAGCTGATTAGCGCAGTCGCGGCACAGACGGCGATTGCAGTTGAGAACGCGCGGGCTCACGAACGGCTGGCGCGAGAAGAAGTCGCGCGCGCAAACTACAGCCGGTTCCTGCCCGAGTATGTGGTGAAGCAGATGCTCGAGAATCCCGAGTCGTTCAAGCTCGGCGGTGTGAGTCAGACCATCACGATCCTGTTTGCCGACATTCGCGGTTTCACGCGCATCTCTGAGCACGCGCCGCCGGAAAAGATTGTGGGTCTGCTCAATCGTTACTTCTCGGCGATGACTGACATCATCTTCGCGCACGGCGGAACACTTGATAAATATCTCGGCGACGGGCTGATGGCACTTTTCGGAGCGCCCACCGCGACGTCTGACGACGCATCCAACGCACTTAACGCTGCTGTCGCGATGCAGCGGCGCCTGCTGGGAATCAATCGAGAGTTGCGCGATGAAGGTTTTCAGGAGATTGGAGTCGGCATGGGTCTGCATACCGGAGAAGTGATCGTCGGGTACATCGGCTCCGATCGACGTTCTGAATACACGGCGATTGGCGACACGGTCAATACGTCGTCACGGCTTGAATCCAATGCCCGAGGCGGTGAAATTCTGATCAGCGATGCGACCGCGAAGGCGGCGCACAGCCGTTACAAGCTCAAGCCGCGCGAGCCAATCATGGTTAAGAACCGGCAGCAGCCTGTGAATCTTTGGGAAGTTGACTGGCAAAAGGCTAGCGGATCGTTTTAATCGCGAGTAGTTGATAGGTCCTAGGACCTATATCGTTTTGGGTTTTCTTGCTTATGTCATTCATCGGTAAAACCAGCACGTTCCTCGGCCTCAACGCCCTGCGAAATCTCGTGTCTGATTCAATGGCGATCGACATGGGCTCGGCGAGCACGATTATCGCCGTCCGGGGCCGCGGTATCGTCGTCGATGAACCGTCGGTAGTTGCAATTAACAAGATCACGGGCGAGGTCATCGCCGTAGGCAACGAAGCGCACAAGATGCAGGGACGTGAAGCCCGCGACATCACAGTGATCGCTCCTCTGGTGGACGGTGTCGTTGCCGATTTTGAACGAACGCGCACGATGTTGGACCACTTCGTCAGAGAAGCTCGTAGCGGCATTTCGCATTTCAGTCGTCGCGCAATCATGAGCGTGCTCTCCGAAGTAACGCAGGTCGAGCAGCGCGCGTTGTTGAGTGCCGCGGAAGAAGCACGCATCAGTCGCGTTTACATGATCGAGGAAGGGCAGGCTGCGGCTATCGGAGCTGGAGTTCCGATTAACGACGAACATGCCGCGGCCGTGGTGGACATCGGAGGCGGCACGACGAACGTAGCTGCAATTGTAAGGGGCTCGATCATCGCTTCACGCGCTGAAAGAATCGGCAGCTCCGACATTGATGTGGCAATCATGGATCGGTTGCGGCGTCATCGTGGACTGACCATCGGAGTGCAGACGGCCGAACGTCTGAAACTCGAGCTCAGTTCTGCAATCGAGCCCGAAGACCCAGGCAAGAAGATCAACGTGCGCGGCCGCGACGTGCAGACAGGCAGTCCAGGCGCGGTCGACATTACAGCGGCCGAAGTTTATACGATCACCGCACCGATAATCCGGCGCATCGCAGAGGAAGTGCGAACGCTGCTTGCCGATCTTTCGCCTGAAGTTGCCGGTGATATTTTTGATCGCGGACTGATCCTGACCGGCGGTGGCGCGTTATTGGAAGGATTGCCGAGTTATTTGCAAAAGGAGCTGGGGCTCATCGCTCGAGTTGCCGACGATCCCCGCTTCGCGATCGTGCGTGGCCTGGCTCAACTCTATGAAGAACCGTTGTTGCTGCGCCGCGTTGCCCGTACAGAACCCCACCCGTTAATGAACACTGAAGCCACTGCCTTCGAAACCTAAAGGCCATCCACAGATTACACAGAAGAATCTGTGGATGGGGTTTTCACAATGAACCTCGCCGATTTCTACAAACGCCAAATCACAGTTGCGCACATCTTTGGAATTCCAGTGCGCTTTGATTACCGGTGGTTTGTAGTTTTTGTGCTGAGTGTTTGGCTAATCGCGATGAACCTCAGTCGCGGTGGCATGTGGGTCGGCTCATTCAAGCTGATGCCAGTAAGTGTGGGCGTCGCGTGGCTGCTGGCAGTGGTGACGACGATTGGACTGTTTCTGTCCGTGCTCGGTCACGAACTATCGCACGCGTTGATGGGTCGTGCGGAAGGTATTGAGATCGAGGAAATAGTGCTGCACCCGTTTGGCGGTCTGGCCCGGCTTCGTAACGAACCGGAAAGCGCGCGCGCCGAGTTTAGAATCGCTATCGCTGGTCCAGCCGCAAGTTTTCTCTTTGCGGCGATCAGTTTTGTGCTGATGCTCCCGGCGATGATGGCTGGCTACCCGATCGCGGGCGGAGTTCTGTTGCTACTCTGCGCCGGCAATCTGTTGCTCGCGATCTTCAATCTCTTTCCCGGGTATCCATTGGATGGCGGCCGCGTCC
>JBKPJS010000382.1:0-4619 GCA_046730815.1 Acidobacteriota bacterium | reverse complement strand
CCCGGCTTGATGTCGAGATCGATCCGGCGCAGCACGTAGGTCTTCGTCGGCCCATGCGGAAAAGCTTTTTCAACGCCGCGCAAGCTGATCATGAAATAGCTCCGAAACCGCTCTCAGCCAATTCGCGCTTGGCTTCCCGAATCTCGCGCCGGTCTGCTCCCGCTTCCTCTTCAACGATCAAGCCGTCGAACAGGTGCACGATGCGATCCGCGTGTTGCGCATAGCGTGGGTCGTGCGTAACCATGCAGATGGTTGCGCCACCGCGGTGCAATTCGCGCATCAGCTCCATCACGGCTTCACCGTTGGTCGAATCGAGGTTTCCTGTCGGCTCGTCAGCAAGCAGGATGCTCGGCGCTCCACCAACCGCGCGCGCAACCGCGACGCGCTGCTGTTGACCGCCGGACAACTGGCTCGGCAAGTGTTTCGCACGATGCGCCATACCGACACGTTCGAGTGCTTCGGTGGTGCGTTTCTTGCGCTCGCTGGAACTCATCCCACGGTAAGTCAACGGAAGTTCAACGTTTTCATATACCGTGAGATCGCCGATCAGGTTGAAGCTCTGGAAAATAAAGCCAACCTCGCGGTTCCTGATCCTCGCTCGCTCCGAGAGAGAAAGATTCTCAACCGGGTGGCCATTGAGGACGTACTTGCCGTCGGTCGGCGTATCCAGCAGACCGAGAATCGACAGAAGAGTGGATTTGCCGCACCCCGAAGGGCCGGCGATCGAAACGTATTCACCCTGTTTAATGTCGAGGTGAATACCTGACAGCGCGTGAGTTTCGACCTCGTCTGTGTAGAAGACCTTTTTCACGTCAGAGAGGTGAATTAGGGGCTCAGAAGAACTCATCATTAGCTCCTTACCAAATTTGTGTATACACGATCTTGCTAACTGAACACCGCAAACCGGATTTGTATGGCAATGCTTCTCTGTGCACAGAGAAACGTGACCTCTACCGTATCCGGATTCGATTGTAACTATCCAACGCCGAGGTATCGGAAATTATGACCTGGTCGCCTTCTTTCAGCCCTTCGAGTATCTCGATAGTGCTGACCGAGTTGCGACCGAGCTTGACCGTTCTTCGCTCGGCTTCGGTTCCGTCAGGCGTCAGCACAAACATCCCGATCGTTTGTTGTGCCTGACCGAAGGCTGGCCGGCCGACTTTCAAGACATCTTTGAGTCTCTCGAGCTCGATCGTTCCGTCCACGCTCAAATCGGGACGCGCACTCGGCGGCAACGGGCCCACCAAAGTAGCATCGATTTCGAACGTGCCTTCGCGAGCAGCCGGGTCGATGCGCGAGACTGTTCCCTGGATCAGACCGTTGCGCGTGTCGACAACCACCGGCTGTCCGACACGAACGTCTTTAATCTGTGTTTCCGCAACTCGCAGAACTGCTTTCAACGATGCGGGATCGGCCACACGTGCGATGTTGAATCCAGGCGTCACCTGCTGACCTTCGCTCACCGTCACTTGCTGCAAAACGCCGCCCGTTCCCGCTCGGACTTTCAAGGCGTCAACCTCCTGGCGTCTTAGCGAGGCTAGCGCGCGTAACTGTTGCAGGCGCGAATTTGCCGCATTCAATTGCGCCCTCGTCGATTTCGCACTGACGGCCAACCTTTCCTGCTCGACTTTCAGCCGATTTGCAAGGTCCTGGACATTCACGCGAGAGATCTTCAACACGAGGTCGGCCACCAAACCCTGCTTTGCCAGCACCTCGTCCGCATCCAGTTGCAACTTAGCCTGGCTATACTGCGAGTTGATCGTCGCAACGGCAGCCTTCTGCGTCATCGTGTCACTCTCGAGTTTCACTTTCAGGTTCTCTTGATCAGCCTCAGCAGCTTTGACCTGAAATTCAGTGTCGGTGGCTTGCTGTTCAAGTTGAGGGTTTGAAAGTTCGACGATCACAGTAGAGGGATCAACTTCAACGCCTGCCTTGAGCAGAATCCTCTCGACTCGCCCGTCAGCAGGAGCGGGCACCATGCGAGTCAACTCGGGTACGAGGGTTCCGTTGCCACGAACATCACGCACCATCTCCCCACGCTTGACGGTCTCGATCACAGCCGTTGAGCGATCGAGTGTGGGGGCGGCGGGCTTCAACTTCGTAAGCCCATAAGTGATGCCACCAATCGCCGCCAGACCGATAACGATCATGACCGCGTTGCGAATCTTCTTCTTGAGCTTCGATTTAGGGGGTCGCTTGATATCCATAGCTTTTTACTTCAAAGAAATTTTGGAGAGCTGTAATAGCCTTGTTGAGAGAGCGGCGATGCGCGCGCGAAGAGTGACTTGGAACGAGCTAGCTACAAACTTCACGCACCCCTATACAGTTCTCCACCACCGCTCTTTTCAAAGCCCGTGCCAGCAACGGACCGCGAGGTTGTTCGGGAGGAAGGTTACCGAAAATAAGGGATTTTTGCCAGTTTCCCGGTTCGCCTGGTCGCAAATTCCGTCTGAGTTTCAAAAAAGCCGAAATGATCGTTTCGCTACCGGGACTCCGCAATCCCACTTTTGAGATAGATTTTACGGATTAGCGCTCAATCTGTACGGAGATATGAATTACAGGAAAGATCCGCCACAAGGAGCACAAGAGGCACAAAATCAGCAGAAATGCTTTTGTGCTTTTTTGTGGCTGGAAGGTCTTCGCGCCGTCAAGCCTGGCTACCGGTTGTCTTCTGGCTCACCGGTGTATGCAAGCTCAGACGCGTGCGCATGCGCTGCTGCCACGCACTCTGTTTCCCTTCGTTCTCTTCAATTTGGGCCAGCACGGCGCTTAAATGTTCTCCGCCAAGCTGCCGCATCTTTATGTACAACAGCGCCGGCACGATCGAAATCAGCGGTGCCACGAAGATGTTTACCAGACCCAGGACCTGCTGATAAATCTGACGCGAAAGCGTCCGCGCTTCGAGGTTGACTCCGATCCTGATCCGGCCCACAAACGTGCTGACGATCATCGGAATTAGGAACTGGAGTATGGACACGATCACGATCGTGCGCCAGGAGCGCGATGCCAACGCGCGCGCGCGCCGCATCGCCGCTTTCTTCTCGAGCCCTTCAATAAGCACTACCGGCGCATAGAGCGAGTAACGAACCAAAATGATGACGCCCGGGACGATCAACAATAGGCACCCAAGCAGGATCCGCAACGTGATATAAAGCATTGTCTTGAGAAACGGCTTCCAGCGCTTTCGCAAAACACCAAATGCCACGCGCAGTTTTACCGGTCGCAAAGGCGCGGCTGTGAGTTGCGTGATAATCACTGCCGTTACTCCCGAAATGACGGCTCCCGCCATCCAGTGCGCGAGGATATGCAACAGCCCAATTATCACCGTCGCCCCGACCAGCGCAATTTTCTGCGGCAACCCACCCTTTGCCAAATACTTGTCGGCTATCAATACGGCTGTGATCAATATGGTGGTGACGATAACGGGCAGATGAGCGATGAAACTCAGCTTGAGGAATTTAGGAAAGTATTCACTGTAGAGAGAAAAGGCGCGGCGATAGAGAGCTCCGACGCCTTCGCTGTGCCCGCGCAACGCGCTTCCAAAAGCAAAAGCAGTCTGCGGTCGCTCGGCCGGGTTCTTGGCAAGCGCCGCCATCACGACGCCTGCTGCACGCTTGGGAATCTTGGCAGCGTGCTCGCGAAGATCTAACGGCGTATGTTCGCGATGTGCGCGCATGACCGTGGATGTATTACCCGCAAATGGCGGCTCGCCAGCGAGCATCTGGTAAGCGATCACGCCGAGACTGTAAATATCCGAACGCGTGTCAACGTAGCCTCCACCGCATTGCTCCGGCGACATGTACAGCGGAGTGCCCATGATCGCGCCGACGCGAGTCAATGCCGAACCTTGCGCCGAAGTTGCGATGTGTGCTGTGTGTTTTCCACCACTATGTGTCGCTTGATCGAAGAGGAGTGTGCCGTCGTCGTCCTCAGGATGCGCAAAAGGATCGGTGACCGACGGATCTTGCAGCACCGTGCCGACGCTTTCGCGATCGGGCTTCACCTTGTAGTTCACAGTGTGAGATTCATCGCCAGCCGGTCGTAACAACGTATCGCTCTCGAGTTCCGGGTTCGTTACCGATGGCGGGGTGAAATCATCGATGATCGTTACTGCCGGATCGTCATCTGAAGGCGCCGCGCTTGTTTCGCCGAGTTTGGCGATGCCGAAATCGAGAACTTTTACGCGATAACTTCCGAGGCGATTCGGTTCGAGCCAGATGTTGTCAGGCTTCAAGTCGCGATGGATGATGCCCTGCTGGTGCGCTTCATGGACCGCGGAGCAAACCTGCTCGAGAATGTCAGCCACCCATTCGAGCGGCAAACGCTTCTCTTCAGACAAGACGTCGCCCAGCGTGCAGCCGTCGAGATACTCGATCACCAGGTAAGCCACCTGGCCGGCTTTCACGCGCGCAAATCCAAAATCTGTTACGTCAACCACGTTCGGATGGCGCAAACGGCCGGCGGCACGCGCCTCTCGCTTGAAGCGCTCAACGAATTCATTGTTGCGCATGAACTGCGGCGAGATGAGTTTCAGTGCGACGTAACGTTCGGTCCCGAGGTGAGTTGCAAGATAAACGGCGCCCATCCCGCCCTGTCCCAGCAGGTGTTCGAGGCGGTAC
>JBKPJS010000381.1:0-5138 GCA_046730815.1 Acidobacteriota bacterium | reverse complement strand
CCGGATCTTTTTCGGCCGTGCTTTCGCCGCCGCTTCCCACTTTCCTCAGGATCTTGATCTGTTTGAAACCCAAAGACTCCATGCGCGCGTTCACCGCATCAGTCGTGAGGACGTCCAGCACCAGGTTTGTGGCGGTATTGTCGCTGAGGATCATCATCAGGTTCACGGCGTCGCGCAGCGTAAGCTTTAGGCCATCTGACAGTTCACCGAGGATGCCCGAGCCGGAGACTTTCTTCTCCTTCGTTAAGACAACTTCGTCAGTCCATTTCGCCTTTCCCTCAGCGACGCGCGCAAAGGCTTCGATCATGACCGCAATCTTGATCGTGCTGGCGGTGCGTACGCGCTCGTCAGCATTGAGCGCGTAGGTTTCACCCGTGTCGAGATTTTTAGCGAAGAGACTGACCTTACCTTTGAAGGCGCTGACGAGATTCTTTACCTGATCATCGAGGGTTGGTTGTGATTGTGCTGCTGCCGAGATGCTGAGAAGTAGTACGATGGGAACGACTTTAGAAAGTCTTTTCATGTGCTTTAAGCTTGTGAATTCTGAAAAATCTTGCCCATCCTGTCTAACAACTCCGCATTCAAAATCGCAGCTCCAGCAGCGCCTCGAATCGTGTTGTGACTAAGCACGACGAACCGATAATCAAGCACCGAATCAGGCATTAACCGTCCGATCGTGATCGTCATTCCCTTGCCTGCATCACGATCCAACTTCGGTTGTGGTCGATCCGGTTCGTCGCGAACGACAATCGGCGTCGCCGGTGCGGAAGGTAACCCGAGCTCCTGCGGCAACGAACGGAATGATTCCAACGACTCGCGCAACTCCTTCAACTCAGGCTTGCGCGCGAGCTTCACTCGCACCGCTGCCATGTGCCCGTCGGCGACATTCACACGATGACATTGAGCGCTGACCGCCATCGGAGCAAACTCGATTCGTTCATCGGTGAAGCGTCCGAGAATCTTCGTGGTCTCAGTTTCGATCTTCTCTTCCTCACCACCGATGTGAGGCAGCACGTTATCGATGACATCAAGCGAAGCGACACCGGGATATCCGGCGCCTGAAAGTGCCTGTAGCGTGGTCGCAGCAACCGAGACGACGCCGAAGGAGGCGTGCAATGGAGCGAGGGCGAGCGCCAACATGATCGTCGAACAATTCGGGTTGGTGACGATGTAGCCGCCCGACGAATACCGTCGCTTCTGCTTTTCAATGAGACCGAGGTGTTGGTGATTGACTTCGGGGATTAGCAGCGGCACGTCTTCATCCATGCGGAACGCGGATGAATTACTAATCACCGGATAACCGGCGGCGGCAAAGCTGCCTTCGGTCTCACGCGCTATGTCGCCCGGCAAACTCGAGAACACGAGGTCACAGTCGAGCGGAGGCGTAGGTGGTTGCACAAGCATCGATCGGACTGACGCCGGCATTTCACCGCCCAGTCGCCACGTGCAAGCCTCGCTGTACGTCTTGCCTTGCGATCGATCGGAGGCCGCAACAGCGGTAACTTCAAACTGCGGATGATCGGCGAGCAGTTGAATGAACCTCTGCCCCACCATACCCGTCGCACCGAGAATTCCAACTCTATACTTCATGGTTATCTTTATCCACAGATTGCACAGATTACACTGATCGATCTGTGTAATCTGTGGATAAACCTTTCTTAATTCGTCGAACGCCTTCGGACAAAGTTTCATGATCGGCACAGAACGAGACGCGCAGGAAACCTTCACCCTCGCTGCCGAACGCCGCTCCGGGCACGGTAATCACACACTGATCGAGCAAAGCCTCTGCGACTCTCATCGATGGTCCATACGCACTCACGTCCAACATCGTGTAGAAAGCACCTTCGGGCGTCACTGCTCGCAATTTTAATTCAGAATCGATCAACGCCAGCAAGTGATCTCGCCGTGCGCGAAATGTCTCGCGAAACCCGCGTCGCGCCTCCTCCGCTTCATCACTCCACGCCACCAGCGACGCCTTTTGCGACACAGCCGACGCGCACGTCGTCACGTAACCATGCAGCACGAGCGCTGCCCGCACCAAAGCTTCTTCGCCACACAACCAACCCAAACGCCAGCCCGTCATGCTCATCGATTTTGAAAGACCACCGATAACTAACGTTCGGTCGTAAAACGACGACAAGGAATCGGGCCGCTCCGGCGTGTAATAAAGGTCACGATAGATCTAGTCGCTGATCAGGTACGCGCCGTGATCCCGCAGCGCGTCAGCAATGCTTACCAGGTTATCTCTCGACAGAATGCGGCCAGTCGGATTCGACGGACTGATGCAAACGACCACCTTTGTGCGTGGCGAGAGTGCGCGACGAAACTCATCCGCGTCAAAAGTAAAACCATTTTCCCGCGGCAACCGGTAAAACTTCGCAGCGCCTCCAGCCATTTGCACGATAGTAGGATACGCAACAAATCCGGGATTGGGGAGCAACACTTCATCGCCTTCGTCGAATAGTGCGAGCAACGCGAGGTACAAAGCTTCCTGCGAACCCGCGGTGATAACAACGCGCTCCAGTTTGCCCTCGAGATACGGATACTCGGCGACGACTTTTTCACGCAAGGCCGGTAGACCGGCGTGCGAAGTGTAGCCATTCTGCTCGTCAACAATCGCTTTGACCGCTGCACGCCGGATAACATCCGGTGTCGACAAGTCAGGCTCGCCCAATCCGAGATTGATGCTGCCCGGCCGCGCGCGATCGAAGACCTGCCGGATAACACTCTTCTCGATCCCTTGCAGACGTTTCGGTGGCGCAAACTTATTCAACGCAGGTAGTCCTCTAATCGAACCGCCGTATCAGTCTTCTCGTCGCGATACTTAACGATAATCGCCGCGTAAAGTGAAAGTCCCCAATTGCGTCCGCGCTCATTGGTTACTGCGCGCGCGCCGGGAACAACAACCGCGCCCGCCGGAATCTCCAGCGGCGCCTCGGTGCCGCGCTGATAGATCTCGCCGCGAACCAGATCGTAAACAGGAGTCGAGCCCGTCAGGATCGTTCCCGACGCCAGCACCGCGCGCTCGCGCACGATCGTGCCTTCGTAAACTCCACAATTTCCACCAACAAGGGCGTCATCCTCGATGATGACCGGTACTGCGCCCACGGGTTCGAGCACACCACCAATCTGCGCCGCGGCGGAGATGTGCACGCGTTTGCCGATCTGCGCACACGAACCGACCAGCGCGTGGCTATCTATCATTGTTTGTTCGTCAACATACGCGCCGGCGTTTACAAACATCGGCGGCATGCAAACAACGCCGGGCGCGATGTAAGCGCCATCTCTGATCGTCGATCCGCCGGGGACAATGCGCACGTTGTCGTCGACCTTCGTCGGACGCACCGGATAGGTATCTTTGTCAAAGAATTTGAAGCTCTCGCTCGCGGACATATCAGTGATCGCGCCCATGCGAAAGCCCAGCAGCAGTCCCTGCTTCACCCACGAATTCACCTGCCACTTGCCGCTTGCAGTTTTTTCAGCAGCACGAACTTCGCCGCGATTGAGTGCGCTCTTAAACTCTTCGAATACACTCCTGTCGTCGCGGGAAAACTCTTTGCCCTGGCGTGCAGCAAGCGCTTCGATCTGTTCACGCAACGGCATGCGAAGTTTCCTTCAGTAGACCGACTTCATTCAAAACTTCGCGCAGGCGGGCGCGCGTCTTTTCCTGCACCGGCACGAGGGGAAGACGAAGATTTTCTTCCAGCAGCCCCATCAACGCCATCGCAGCTTTCACTGGACCAGGGCTGGACTCGATGAAGTTCGCTTCCATCAACGGCAGCAGACGGTAATGCAGCGCACGTGCTTCGTCCCAGTTGCCTGCGAGCGCGAGATCGTTGAGCCGCGACATCATTTCCGGAGCTTCGTTTGAAGCGACCGAGATCAAACCTTCTGCTCCGAGCGCGATTAGCGCCAGGGTCAGTGCGTCGTCACCCGAGATCACGCGAAAACCATCAGGCCTGCCGCAAAGGATTTCCATGATCTGCGAGAGATTGCCGGAAGCTTCTTTGACGGCGACGATGTTTTCAACGTCGCGAGCCAGTCGCAGCGTTGTCTCGGCAGAAATGTTTGAAGAGGTGCGACCGGGAACGTTGTAGATAACCACCGGCAAGCCACTGACTGACTCAGCGATCGCGCGGAAGTGCGCGTAGAGACCTTCCTGCGTTGGTTTGTTGTAGTAAGGCGCGACTGTAAGCACGCCGTCGACGCCGAGCGAACGCGCAGCTTGCGAACGAGCAATTGTCACCGCGGTTGAATTACTGCCGGTTCCGGCGATCACCCTCGCGCGTCCGCGAGCAAGCTCGACTGTGGTGCTAATAACGAATCTGTTCTCTTCGTCAGACATCGTGACGCTCTCGCCAGTGGTACCGCAGGGAACGAGCACGCGAACGCCGCCTGCGATCTGATATTCGATCAAGTCGCGCAAACGTTTTTCGTCAACGGCTTCATCGGCTGTAAAAGGAGTGACCAGGGCCGTTGCGCATCCACGAAGCCAATCGAGTTGTAATGTCATACTGACCTCCGGTGAAAAACCATCCACAGATTACGCGGATTCAATCTGTGTCATCTGTCGATAGTATTTGGTCTATTACTTCTGCAAATTCAAACACCCCTGTTCGTCCGGTAATCCAGTGGGCAGCCAATAGCGCGCCACTCGCAAAGCATTGTCGCGAGCGGGCCGTATGCGTGAGCAGGACCTGATCGGCCTCCGAATCGAAACCGACTCGATGCGTACCGGGAATGTAGCCTGCCCGTGTCGAGGATGTGGAGATCTCTGGTTCAAAATGTTCTGACATCAAGTCACGCAGTTTGAGCGCTGTTCCGGAAGGCGCGTCGCGCTTACGATTGTGATGGGCTTCCTCGATGAACGGCGCATAGCCATCGACCGCCGCAAACAAGGAAGCAGCTTGCTTGACGATGCGATAGAAGAGATTCACGCCGATCGAAAAGTTTGCGCCGTAGACCATCGCACCTGAGTGTTCACTCACGATCTGTTTCGCTTGCGATTCGTGCTGTTTCCAACCAGTTGTTCCTTCGACGAGGCATACTCTCGCTCGCGCGCAGGCTTCGACGTTTTTTAGCACCGTCCCGCCGGTGGAGAAATCTACGACGGCATCATGACCACGAAGTTTTTCTGC
>JBKPJS010000380.1:0-2593 GCA_046730815.1 Acidobacteriota bacterium | reverse complement strand
GAAACGAGATCAATCGAGAGACGAAGAACTGATTAAAATGTGCGCGCATCATAGTGCGATGCTGGATCACTGTCAACGAAAAATTGTAGTGAGGCAAAAAGCCGCTATCAATGCGTGAGTTATTTAACACTCCCGTCCAATACGTGGGGGCTAAGGAGCGATAACCAACTGCGTGATTGGAATTGATTGGTTGCCTTCCAATCTCGATGATCCTACTGACTTTCAAAATGCGATCGTAAGCACGCGCTGACAGTTCCTGTCGCTCATTGCGTTCTCGAGCAGCTTTTCACTGTTGCTATCGATGTGACAGTAAGCACGGATCATCCGCGGTGTCATGGCGGCGTACGAGAAAATCTTCTCGCCTGCGAAGCGACGCTGTTGCCGTTCGCACGCGTTGATCACTCGTTGACAAATAGTCGCCGAGCTATCAGTTTCCGGAGACGTTTCCCCCCTGAGCTCGCGAAACTTTACTGCCGGCACGTCGATGTGAATATCGATGCGGAAGCGAAAAAGAGCTTGCTACGACACAACTTGGAAAGAGAAAAGGCCACCGGAATGGCTAGTCAACATATTCCGCACAATTTATTTATACTCACGTCCAATACGTTCGATCAAGAGAACGATAACCGACGGCTTCGGAAACGTGATTTGAATTGATGGCTTCGGCGCCTTCCAGATCTGCGATGGTCCTACTGACTTTCAAAATGCGATCGTAAGCACGCGCTGACAGCCCGAGGCGACGCATAGCATTTTCAAGCATCTTTTCACTGTTCGAATCGATCTTGCAGTGAGCACGAATCATGCGCGGCGTCATTGCGGCGTTCGAGAAAATCTTCTCGCCCGTGAAGCGACGCTGTTGCCGTTCACGCGCGTTGATCACGCGTTGACGAATGGTCGCAGAGTTATCCGTTTCCGGAGAAGTTTCTCCTCGGAGCTCGCGAAACTTCACTGCCGGCACGTCGATGTGAATATCGATCCGATCCAGGAGTGGTCCGGAAATGCGTCCAACATAACGCTGAATCTGAGTTGGCGAGCAACGACACTCGCGCGTCGGGTCGTTCCAGAATCCACAAGGACAGGGGTTCATTGCGGCTGCCAGTACGAACGAAGCGGGAAATGTCAACGACATCGAGGCGCGACTTATCGATACCTGTTGGTCTTCGAGTGGTTGGCGCAACACCTCGAGCACACTGCGATCGAATTCCGGCAACTCGTCGAGAAAAAGTACGCCCTGATGGGCCAGTGAGACTTCGCCAGGTCGCGGCAGAGTGCCACCTCCGATTAAACCAGCATCGCTGATGGTGTGATGGGGAGAACGAAAAGGACGCTCAGTGACGAGACCGGCACGTCCAGTCAAACCAGCGACCGAATGGATCTTCGTCAACTCCAAAGCAGCGTCGAATTCCAGCGGCGGCATGATTGTTGGCAAGCGCTTCGCGAGCATCGTCTTGCCGGAGCCAGGTGGGCCAATGAGCAAAATATTATGAGCGCCGGCAATAGCGATTTCCAGAGCGCGCTTTGCGGACATCTGCCCGCGAACTTCCTTGAAGTCAACAGTGTAGTGTCCGGTTCGTCCGAGTATTTCGGCCACGTCAACCTTCATCGGCGCCGGCGGTTCCGACGAACGCAACCCGGCAACGAGGCTAACAGCACTGCGTAGATCCGCGACCGGATAGACATTGACGCCCGCGACAACCGCAGCTTCTTTTGCATTCTCTTCCGGCAGTATCAGATGACGGATTGAGCCTTCACGCGCCAGCATCGCAATCGGCAGTGCGCCTTTTATGGCCCGCACCCGGCCGTCAAGGGAAAGCTCGCCAACGCAAAGGATGTGGATGAGGTTGTACTCCTCGGCGAGGTCGCCGTTGGCGCCAAGAATTCCCAACGCGATCGGCAGATCGAAACTCGCTCCTTCTTTGCGGACATCCGCCGGAGCGAGATTGATTGTGGTCTTTTGAAAGGGAAAGAAGTGGCCGCAGTTTTGAATCGCGGCGCGTATGCGCTCTCGTGATTCACGCACGGCAGCGTCAGGTAATCCAACAATGGTGACTGGCGGCGACTGATCGCTCTCGCCACGGATTGGAGTTAGATCGACTTCGATGTCTACGAGATCGGCGTCTATGCCATAGACGGCTGCGGAGAGTGTGCGAAAGAGCATGTGAGGCGGCTCCTAAAATGAGAGTGAGGTTTTTACAGGATTTACACGATTCGACAGGATTTACATGTCAATCCTGACAAATCATGTAAATCCTCTTAACGACGGCGCGAAGGCGCAGCCGCTGACGATGGAATTTTTATTTCCTGACCGGCACGAAGTTCAGCATCAACTGAAATACCGTTAAGACGCGCAACGTCGTTAGCATCGAGATTACGAGAGGCTGCGATCCTGGCGATCGTGTCGCCCTTGCGCGCGCGCACTTTGTCGAGTCCGGCAGGCGCAGCGGGTTCACTATCAGACTTCGCCGCGGTCGCCCTCACCCACTTGGTGAGTTTGACACCGCTGCTCGGAACCACGAGCTTCGTGGTCGACTTCAAATCAACACCACTGTTCATGGCCTGAAGTTGAGCGACGTTGACGCCGGTGCGATTCGCA
>JBKPJS010000379.1:0-7383 GCA_046730815.1 Acidobacteriota bacterium | reverse complement strand
GGTTGCCGCCTGCTTGTAGAGGTGACTCGGCACGTCAATAAACCGAAACTTCGAACGCTCCCACTCGGGATCGCGCATCATCGCATAAAAATAACCATGGCCAGTATGCCAGCGGCGATGGTAAGTCTTTGTCAATCGTTCCGGATCGACCGCTGCCCGCGTTATCAGCTCAGGCAGATATATGCCGGTTTTGCCGCTGCGACAAACACGCAAAAGGAATTCCGTATCTTCCATTGAGCCGATGCCTCCTTTCACGCGTTGGAGCATCTGGGAAAACCGGCCGATTTGATCGAACACCTCTCTCCTCACGCCGATGTTCGCCGTCAACAACCCGAGTGGTGTTTGACCGGCGATTTTCATCTCTTCTTTACCGTAATCGAGCAAGGCAAGTGGCGCCCAGTGCGATGGTGTCAACCAGGACGGCGGTTCACTCTCCCACAGTGGCAGGATTCTGCCTCCTACGAAAGAGATCTGTGGATTGCGATCGAAAGCCGACTTGATAGTTCCGACCCAATTCTCGTCCGCTACAACGTCATCATCCAGAAAAGCAATAATAGGCGCTTGCGCCTGGTCAATCCCTGTATTGCGCGCGTATGCATTACCCTGGCGGGGTTCACGAAAAGAGCGCAGTTCAACTGGCGATTTAGCTTTCAGCGCCGCAATGGACTGCGGTGTCGTATCGGACGAGTTGTTGTCGATTACAATAATTTCAAAGTTCAATCCATCTGCTCGTTGTGAGAACAAGCTGAGCAAAGTTCGCTCTAATAATGCGGAGCGATTGTAGGTAGCTACCACAACTGAGATATCAGGTGGGTTCACGTTTAAGAATCTGCGGTGGATGCCCGGTGGAAGTGTTTGCCATAAAACAGACCGATGAAATCCCATACAGCAAGTTCCGAAGCAAAGGCGTCACGCGCTTTCTTCGGCTGTCTGAAGAAACTTGCAACACTAGTCATCAGCCCGCGCGCTGCGCTGCGATAGTGCCAGCGCGGTATTCCGAGAAAATAAGGACAGTCTTGTTTTCGCGTCTTCTCGAGTTGACCAAGCGAGACGCCACGCCAGAAACACCAGCGACGAAAATAACTCTTGGTTAACCTTTCCGGAAGTACATGATGGTAAATGATAAGATTCGGTAGATACATTCCTTTCGCGCCGGCAGCCAACAAACGTCCGTAAAGTTCCTCATCTTCACCAGACAACAATCCTTTATCCGTGCGACCAAGCCACGTCTTGTAAAGTCCAACCTGCAAAAGAATAGCTCTGGTGAAAACTGCGTTGCCGCCCATCAAGATACCGGGATAATTGCTATCGAACGGAACTTCGACAGCTCCACCATCCACCGATCCAAAAACCGCTCCGTAGTCTTGAGGAAGCCACTCGGGTGGTGTGATGCTCCAGCGCGGGATGTATGGACCACCAATAAAATCGAGAGCTCTTTCGCTAAACGCCTGGAATACAGTTTTATACCACTTCGGATCGATCTCCTCGTCATCATCTATTATTCCGACCAGGTCACCAGTGGTTGACGTTATACCTGTGTTCAAGGCATGCGATCTACCTTGTTGGCTCTCAAAACAATAACGAATTCGTTCGCCGAGTTTTTCTTGAAATGACTCAATCACCGCTCGCGTGCCATCAGTCGAATTGTTATCGACGACAGTAACGACCACTTCCAATCCCGGCGGAATCTCGGCAGCAAACAAACTGTTCAAGGCTAACGGGAGAAGGTCCTGGCGGTTATAGGTAGGAATGATTACATCGAGTTGCATAACCAGCTTCAGAAATGCATTCGCGGCTCGTCACCAACAGCCTCTGTTGAAGTTGCATGTGGTTCATCGATACCAGTCAGTTTATGATTCGCTTGCTTCATCAGCAAACGCTCGCGCGCGACGAAAGTCCAAACCACTAAACGCGGGACATGCCGCAACAGGAAGATAACCACTACCAGCTTGGGGCTTCGCAGGTGTTCGTTAGCATCCTTAAAATGGCCCAGCGCCGCATTGGCCCCACCCGCGCGCAACGCATGCTTCCCTTCGAATAAGCGAAGCATGGCGCGGTTATGAGTTATTTGTTCATTCAGGATTTCCCTTTCGGCGGGAGTCAGGGTCAGAGTGCTTGCGCATTTTTCAAACACTGCCAGCAGACTACGTGTCATCCAAACCCGGTCAGACGAAAGGCTGCCCTGGTGTCGTCTGTAAAGCGCTAACCGGCGGCGATGGTAAGTTATGCGACCTCCTTTCTTTATGATTCTCAACCACAAATCAAAGTCTTCGCAACTGCGCAGACTTTCGTCAAACATCCCCGCGTCTTTTATCGCATCCATCCGTGCGATCACGCACGTCATGACAGTGCATTGCTGTCGTACCAGCGTTTCAAAATTCACTTCGCCTTCCGAAAGACTTATCTGCATAAACTCCAGTTGCACATCCGATTCATCTGTAATGATCGTAGCATTCGGATAGACGAGCGCGACATCGGGATTGTCACCAAGGATACCTAGCTGCGTCTCGAGATACTCAGGTGTCCATTGGTCATCTGCATCGAGCTGGGCGTAGAACTTTCCCTTCGCGACTTTAATAGCGGCATTTCTCGCCGCGCTGACACCTCTGTTTGGTTGAGATAAATAAATGATCGAAAGCGGATGAGAGTGCAAAATTTGTTCGAGCTCGTCCTGATCGCACGATCCGTCGTTGACGACGATTACTTCATAATCGCTAAAGGTCTGTGCCTGCACCGAATCCAACGCCTGGGAAATGTAACGTGCGGCATTGTAAGCCGCAATCACAACCGTTACCGTCGGAGTCTTCCCGATATTGCTGTTCGTAGAGATCGTCATCGATTGTCGACCTGGGGAGTTGTAATTGTTCCGAGGGATTAGACGTTATCGGGGGAGTTGAATCTGTAAGTTCGTTTCTAAAGTCTCACACCATGGTCTAGCTTTCTCTGGCTGCTTCCTGAAAGGGGCGCGAATGAACCATCTGTCCTGCACTGGCTCCGGCTTCCCTGCCGGCAAGTCGCCGGTATGCCGCCAACCAGCTTTCACGAACGGCCGGCCACGTGTAAGCCGAACATTCCTCGTATGCGTTGCGTGCTATTGTCGCAGCCAGCGTTGGCGATTCGAGCAGTTTGATGGCCCAGGACGCCATGGCGTTGTGATCATTTTTTGGAACCAGCAGGCCCGTCCTTCCATGAGTAACCATGCAGCGAATGCCGCCGGCATTGGTGTACACGACAGGCATGCCGGTGGCAAACGACTCGAGTATTGAGCCTGGCATGTTATCGATGTTGGAGCTATTCAGAAAAATATGTGCCTCGTCGTAGAGCTCATTCATTTTGCTGGGAGCAACGCGTCCACGGAACTCAACGTTTTGAAGTTTCAACTTATGAGCGAGAGCCTCAAGCGACGGCCGCTGACTACCGTCTCCCGCTATAATCAACTTTGCTTCGGGAACCTTTTGTTGAATTATTGCAAAGGCTCTCAAAATACAGGCGACGTTGTATAAGGGATAGAGGTTGCGGTTGGAGAAAAAAATCGGCAGCAAGGGTCGCCGCTCATGAAACCTGAACCGGTCCTCGTCGATGATGTTTGCCACCGCCGAAGCACGCAGTCCGAACCTGCTGAATACTTCCACGAGATATCGTGACGGGACGATAAGCTCGTCCGCTAACTTCAGGATCGGCACGGCAGTACGCGGCCAACTTCGAAGGTGATCCTCCGCCTCCCCGCTGCGATAGTTCAAAATAACCTTCTTACCGAAAAGTCGCGCAATGAGTATGGCTGGGGTAGGCGCCAACAAAAACGAAAAATAAGATGCAGAGAAAACGTGAATGATGTCGTGTTTAGGAACTTGATTTAGAAGATTTATGCAGTAGACCAGCGAGGTCACGATCGTGCGCACGTATTTGATTGATTGCAACCATCTGAGCGGGCCCGGTAACCGTGGATTGTGAGGCACGAATGATACTTTAAACAGAGGTTCGCGGCTCATGTGTTTGACCAGATAATTCGCCTGCACGGCTTGACCGCCGAGGATCCTTAAAGCGGGAGCAACCAGCAAAAGCCGAATTGGTTTTTCCGGAGAATTAATGTCACCTACAGAAACGTCAGGTACACTCATTTCTCGACTCTACTTTCTTCCTGACGCAAGGCGCCGAGAAGTTGATCCCTGTCACCTGTCAACAGGTCTTCCAGGTTAATCTCGCGTGCAGTAAGTGTTTTCGCTGACTTCAACATTTCTACGCATACCAGGGTCGCTCGCGCACCATCTCGAACCGTTATCTCCGGCGCATCACCTGTGGCGATGCTGTGAAAAAATGAGCGTAGTTGATCTTCGTATCCTTTGTGTGCCCACCAGGTAGATCTTGTGTGTTTAGCTGTTGCAGCCGACTCGAATCGTTTGAAATCCTGAGCCAGCGAAGTAATGCCCTTGGCAAATACCTCAACGCGTTCGCCCTGAGCTCTCCTGGAGCCAATCGTGGAATAGTTCAGCGTAGCAATTGATCCATCGGCGAAACGAAAGGTGGCGACCAGGTTATTCTCTCCGACCGGATCGGTTTTACCTGTCGGAAGACAGTATGCGGACACGTTTGTTGGTTCTGATTCGAGCAGCCAGTACATCAAATCAACAAAGTGAACCGCCTCGCCGATGATGGCGCCTCCAATCGAAGGATCTGCCATCCAGTACGTGCCGGAGATCCCTGGAGAGCTTACGCGGCAGTTAATCACCGCTGGCCCGGTTCGCCTGATTAGAGACTGCTTCAAGGCTTTATAAAACGGCGCGAAACGACGATTGAATCCGACCGTCAACTGGTTACCGGAAACTACTACCGCATCGTACAACTGGCGACACTCCGATTCAGTTAACGCCATCGGCTTTTCCACGAACACATGCTTACCAGCCATCAACGCTTCGAACGCCTGCGCGAAATGGTGCTGATTTCGGCTCAACACCATAACTACATCAATCTGTGGATCCTCCAAAATCTGCCGGTAGTCGGAAGAGAAGTACGCCGCACCGAACCGGCGCGCATAAGTGTTGCCCCTGGCGCCACTGGACGAATGTACGGCGTGCAGAGTGACGTTCGGTATCCGCGACAAACTCGGTAGATGGGCCCAGCGCGCCAGATTGCCTGCACCTACCACAGCCACTCTTAAATCCGATTTTGCTGCCCTGCTCGGTAGATTCACCCTGCGTTGCGGCGCAAATTTCTCAGGCTCCTTGAGAGAATCTGAATCAGGGTAATGCAACAACACTCCCAAACTACTTGCCGTTGGATCCTTTACAAGCTGATATGCACGCGGCGCATCTTCAAGACTGAACTCATGCGTGATCAAAGACTTAAGATCAACGCGCCCGCGTGAGACCAACCGGAGGAATTCTTCCATGTTGCGCTTTTCCGTCCAGCGCACATAAGCAATCGGGTAATCTCGCCCACGCTCCTCGTATTCCGGGTCGTAACTGCCTGGTCCATACGCGCGAGACATCAGGAGGCGGATCTCCTTGAGGTACATCTCATTCCAGGGAAAACTCAGTTCCACTGCGCCGACGATCACGATTTGTCCACGGTCCCTGCAAATCTCAAGGGCCATTTCACACGGTTTCGACGACTTCGAAGCGGCGGCAACTATCACGCAATCCACACCCAGGCCGTTCGTGAAGGCTTTGATCTCTTCGGTGATAGACACGCTTCCATCAAGCGCTATATCCGCGCCGAGTTTGCGCGCCAGTTCCACACGATCCTTGCGTAAATCAATACCGATTGTGCGCGCGCCTTGTAACTGTGCGAGCTGGATCACCAGTTGTCCCACCAGTCCCAACCCGATCACTGCGACAACGTCGCCCACTCCAACTTCAGAAATTCGAATCGAATTAAGGGCAATGCTGCCTAAGGTAGTAAAACAAGCCTGCTGAAACGGTACGTTATCGGGAACTTTTACAATTAAGTTTTCAGACGCCAAAATGGTTTCGCCGTGACCCGTGCCTTCACCTCCATAAGCAACGCGATCGCCTATTGAAATACCAGCAACGGACGGATGCCGCTCTACTACAATTCCCGCACCCGCGTAGCCAAGCGCTGCATATTCTTCAAACTTAGCGCGCACTTCGGCGATTGTAGGACCCGGCCCCATGGCCTTTAGTCCGTCCCAAACTTTCCTAACCTGCGATGGGTTGTAGGCAAGCTCCTTAATGATTCCTTCGTCATGGATGCTGGCGCCCTCGGTTCCGCTACTGATAAGTGAATAGACCGGATTGACGAGCACGTGATTGGGCGTAACCATCGGCGCTGGGGCGTCGGCTACTACAATATGTCTCAGTCCTTTGCGGAAGACTTGTTTCATGTGTAGGGGGAGATGCTTTCTTTAAAGTTTAGAGCGCTGAATCAGTCTTTGCCAGTGGCACGCTCTGGTTATTAGTGCTCAACAAAGAGCCTTTTTCTTTAGTGAGCTCGCGATAAAGATTGAGCCATTCACCACGAATATGTGACCAGGTAAACTTCTTGCTGGATTCATGCGCATTGCGAACCAGCTTTAATGCCAACTCATTGTCATTAAGAAGACGAATAGCCGCCGCGCCAAGCGCCTCGTGATCGTCGCGATCGACGATGAGGCCCGTAACCTCATTGGTCATGATGTAAGGTATGGCCCCGCCTCCGTCTGTGGTCACAACATTAAGCCCGCATGCCATGCTCTCAGTAATTGAGCTCGGCATGTTGTCTATGCTGGTGGCCGACAGATAAATATCCGCCGAATCGTAAAGGGCCGGCATATCTTCAAACGGCACAAAACCAATGAACTGAGTGTTACGCAGCTTGAGTTCGCGTGCCAGAGTTTCGAGATCAGCACGCAGCCAGCCATCCGCAGCAATGGTCAACGTCGCATCCCGATAGCGCTCCTGAATAATTGCAAACGCGCGCAGCACACAAGGTACGTTGTAAAGAGGCTCGAGTAGACGGCTCGTCAGAAATACTGGCCGCAACGGATGTCGCTCGCGAAACGAGAAACGATGCAACTCCACAATGTTATAGATGGCCCGCGCGCGCAGTCCATAACGAGCAAACACGTCCACGAGATAACCAGACGGAACCACGATCTTATCAGCCCACCGAATTGTTGGTACGGCAGTCTTCCAATTCTCGAGATGGTCTTCTGCTTCTCCGCTCCGGTAGTTAAGTATCGATTTCTTTCCGAAGAGCCGGGCCACAGCCAGGGCCGGCAGCGCGCATAATGAGTAAGAGTAGTAAGAGGCGGAGAATACGTGGATGATGTCGTACTTTCGCACTCGCCATAGCAATAGGACCACGTACAATAACGTAGTGACCACAGTACGAACGTACTTAATAGACTGTAAAGACCTCAGAATTCCCGGCAAACGAGGATTATGC
>JBKPJS010000378.1:0-2167 GCA_046730815.1 Acidobacteriota bacterium | reverse complement strand
GATCATCGGCGCCGCTTTACCCCTCACTTTTTTAGCTCACTTCTTAAACGCTAACGGCGTCGACGCTTCAACATTCGCGCGCCAGTTATTTCAAAACAATATCGCGATGTTCTTTGCGATGGACGTCGTGGTCTCAGCATTGGTGCTGTGGGCCTTCATCTTTGCAGAGGGACGCAAGCAGCGAATGACGCATCTGTGGACTTACGTGCTGTGCACGCTTCTTGTAGGTGTATCGCTGGCACTGCCACTATTTCTCTTTTTCGGCGAGCTTAGAGTTCAGCAGCCTAAAGCCTGAACTCTGAAACTGCGAGCTGCCAACAAAGAAGAGCAAGGGCACAAAAAAATCAGTGGACACGATTTTGTGCTTCTTTGTGGCTCAAATACTTTGTATCAGTCATTGTGCTTTTTGTGCCTTTTTGTGGCTACTAGCTTTTGCGGCGGATCGAATAGAGCCGGTGTTCCGTCCGTATCAACAATCGCTCACCCACCAGTGCCGGCGATGCCTGGGCCATGTCGTCCAGCTCGTTCACGTGCGACAACTGAAACTGCTCGCCCGTGTTAACCACGAACGTCTGGCCCTCTTCGCTCAGGCAGAACAGTTTGCCATTGTAGGCCCAAGGCGAGGTTGTGAAATTCGATGCCGCTGGATCAATGCGTGTCTTGTAAGTCTGCTTTCCAGTCTTAGCGTCAAAGCGATTTAAGATTCCGGTCTCAGTCAACGTGTACACGGCGCCTTGATACGCCACTGACGACGGCAGATAAGTCCCGCCACGCGGCTGCGACCAAGCCACATACTCGTTTGAAGTCTGATCTTCTTTTAGAGAAATGTCGCCTGACGCGCCAGGACGAATCGCGAACAAAGGACGTCCTCGACCCCCATTGATATAAAGTAAACCTTCATAAGCGAAAGGCGTTGGAATCGGCGTGGCCGCCATTCCTTTCATGCGCCATAACTCTTTCCCTGCAAGGTCGTAACTGATGGCCTCGTCTGGTCCAAGCGCAACGATCTCCGTGCGCAGCGTGTGGCGCCAAACAAAAGGCGTGGACCATCCGGAAAGCTGCGTGGGCGGTGCTTTGTTGCCGATGTTCCGATTCGTGCGCCAAATTTGTTTGCCTGTTTGCTTGTCGAACGCGGCGATGTATTGCTGTTTCTGGTTATCGCTCAGAATAACGAGCAGATTGCCGGCAAGCGCCGGCGAACTCCCCGTTCCGAGATCGAGGTAAATCGGATTCGCTTCAAGCGGAGTGGTCCAGGCCTGATTGCCTTTCAAGTCAAAGGCCCACAACCCCAGGTTCGCGACATACAGGTAAATGAACTTCCCGTCCGTAACAGGAGTCTCAGAGACGAAGCTGTTTTTGCGATGACGCCCGCCGGGTGGACGGCCAGTGAAGAACTCCTTCTGCCATTCCACCTTGCCGCTTTTCAGGTTCAGGCAATAGAGCAAGTAATGTAGCGTCACCTCGTTGGGCAGCTCGATGTCGCGCTCCGTAACGCGCTTCAGTATCTCTTCTATCGGGAGTCCCTGTTTTTGTAGTTCCGCGACGTACTCGTTGCTGTATTCCGTGCCCGTTTGTGGTTGCTTCGACTTGCCTTCCGTTGTCACCGTGGTTACGTACACCTTACCGCCAGTCACAATTGGCGACGACCAACCACGTCCCGGGATCTCCTGGAACCACTCCACGTTGTCGGTCTTGGACCAACGTTCGGCGAGCCGCGCATGAGTGCCCACAGGATTCGACTCCGGTCCACGGAACTGTGGCCACGCCAAATCCTGAGCCTGGATTGTGACTGATATTAACAACAGCGCGCACGCCACAGCCGCGCACGGCAAAAGATTCTTTTGTAGTTTGGGAGAAAGTGTATTCATAGTCCTGCCAGTCCTGAAATCCTGTCAAACTAAGACATGATTAGACGATTTGCAAGACCTATAATTAGCGACAAAGATCCAATTTTTCGCACACCCTGCGGCAACCAAAAAATTAAGATAAATCCAAAATTTCCGATGCTCGTGTCTGAGATTCTGAATAAATAACCCGGATTCTTGGCTGTCACTGTTCGTTTTCGTCGGAATCGTAATTGCGTAGCGTTTCAACAACGGCGCTTTCATCGTTTCTTTCCGTAGTTGAAGCTCAAACGAAATAGTGGATCCGACCACCCATATCACTC
>JBKPJS010000377.1:0-3988 GCA_046730815.1 Acidobacteriota bacterium | reverse complement strand
CAACAAGCGAACGTTGAGATACTCAAACGCCGCGTGGCTGCTTTCAACGACATCGAGAGGTCGGTGAAGTTAGTCGAAGGCCAACTGCAATCGATCGAAAACTTCTTCGGACTGGTGAACGATCAGGTAGTCACACTGCCCACTCCGGAACGTGTTTCTTCATTGGATTTCGAGCAGCTAAGCGACTCGATTGCCATGACCAAGCAGATGCTCGAAGAAACGTCAGACACGTTTGCCGCGCTTGACAGCCACAACCGTGATATTGGCAACTACGAGCTCTTACTCTCGAACACCGGCACTGGCTCAAAATAGGAAAGCCGCACAAATCCGCGTCCATCTGTGGCTACACTATAGAGCGCCTGAAAAACCTACAACCACAATATATTTGACTTTTTCTATTGACACCCTTATGTCAAAGGAGTATATTCCGCCGCGCTGGAATTTTTTAATAAGGCGCTGAAAGAAATGTAGATAGTCTCCCTGTCCAGCCAGGTTTAGCGCTCTAGAAGCATACCGTCCTACCCAAAAAACATCTAAAATAAGCACTGCGTAGCAATACGTGGCACAGCTATTTCTGAAAGGCAGAGATAATGAGCGCAGCCCTCGGCAAAACATCTGGAAACAAGAGCGTCAACTCCCCCGCCGTTTCCCCCCGTCGAAAATCGCAGCAGCTTGGAATCAATGCCAGAAAAGTGGTTAGCAAGCGGTATTCGCTGAAAGATATGAAAGGGCGTCCGCTTGAAGAGTGGGCTGACATTGTGCGCCGCGTGGTCGGGCATGTTTCTGCCGCGGAAACGGGTGAAAAACGAGATAGGTTTTTTGCGGCAATGAGCGAGGTAATGCTGGCTCGCGAGTTTATTCCGAACACTCCGTGTTTGGTTAACGCCGGGAAAGCAAATGGACAACTCGCGGCGTGTTTTGTCTTGGACGTTCCCGACTCACTCCAGGGAATCATGGACCACGCCAAAGCTGCTGCCACGATTCACCAAACCGGCGGTGGCACTGGTATGACTTATGAGTTTCTGCGGCCGCATGGAGCGTCGGTGAGCTCCGCAATGGGCGTTGCGTCTGGGCCGGTGTCGTTCATGAACATCGTCAACCAGGTGACTGACGTCGTGAAGCAGGGCGGCGTGCGACGTGGCGCAAACATGGGAATGATGCGCGTCACGCATCCCGATGTGCTTCGTTTCATCCACGCTAAGAACGATCAGCACTCGCTGACTAATTTCAATATTTCAGTAAATGTTACTGACAAGTTTTTAAAGGCGGTCGATAACGAAGAGTGGTTTCAGTTGGAGTTTAATGGCGAGCCGTGGAATGAACCAATTTACGATCCGGTTACCGAAGATGACTATGTTGTCTTTCACCGTGCGGACGGAACAACCGTGACCTTCTGTGATCGGCAGGCTTTCTTGGCTGCTAATCTTTCCGACTTTACAGTTGAAGAGCCGCCACGACCTGGAATGATCTTCGCTCTCGATGTCTGGAATCGGATCGTCGCCAGTGCGCACAAGTATGCTGAGCCGGGTATTGCTTTCATCGACGAAGTGAACCGGCATAACCACATGATGAAATCGCTGGGGCCGATCTATTCGTGTAACCCATGCGGCGAGCAGTTTCTGCACTTCTCAAATTCATGCAATCTCGGTTCGATCGATCTCGCGAAGTTTTACGATCCTGCGAAGCGGATTGATTGGGACCGCCTGCGCGAGGTAACGCATCTCTGCACACGTTTCCTCGACAATGTGATTGATACCTGTGCCTGGCCGCTGCCGGAGATCAACGACGTGGTCCATCGCACGAGACCCGTGGGCTTGGGCATCATGGGGTTCGCCGATCTTTGTCTTAACTTAAACATTACTTATGGCTCGGCCGCGTCGATCGACCTGATGGACGAGGTGATGGGATTTGTTCGTCGTGAATCGTGGATGGAAAGCAATCGTCTCGGTGCGGAGAAAGGCGCGTTTCCGGAGTTTGAACCAAACCGTGAAGCCTACACGGATTTCCTCTACAACCACATTGGTATTCCGGCGGATATTCCGCTCACGCCGCGCAATTATGAAGTAACAACTATAGCGCCCACGGGAACAATCTCGCTGGTCGCGGAGACGTCATCCGGTATCGAGCCAAATTTCTCTTGGGCCTACGTTCGCAAAGACACGCTGGGCACACGCACTTACGTGCACACGCTGGCGGCGCAAGCGCTTGGCATTGACGTTGACCAATTCGAGCAGGATTCGATAGATGCGGCTGCGGCCTATGTCGTGGAACACGAACATGAGTTGCCGTCACATTTTATCTCGGCGATGAACATAAGCGCTGAGCAGCACGTTCATGTGCTCGCGGCTGCTCAGCGCAACGTCGATAACAGTGTGTCCAAGACTTGCAATGGTGCGGTCAATGACACGGTGCAATCGGTCGACGCGCTTTATCGCCTGGGACGTCAGCTTGGTTGCAAAGCGGTGAGCTACTATCGTGATGGTTCACGTGATAACCAGGTGCTCACCTCGATGAAGGCGGAGGAGCCGAAGGGTGAGATTGCTTGCAATCCGGAAGCAGTAGTGGAACCGATTGACGAAGTCAGTGTTGCGGAAGCAAAGGCTGCCGACGACGCATCGGCGCGGCAAGAGGCGCAGGCTCGTGAGCACTCTGAGACGATAGCTGTGCCGGCGGTAACCGCGATTCGCATCGAGCGTCCGCGCGAACTGCGCGGCGCAACCTGGCAGATTCCTTTCGACGGTCAAAACCTCTACGTCACGGTCAATCACGACGGCAAAATGATCCAGGAAGTCTTTGCTACTGGTCCAATCAGTGGCGGCGTGGGCTTGCTCGCGTCGAAGATGCTGCGTGGTGGTTTCGATGCCGCGGAAGTTGCTTACAGTCTGAACAAGGTAACGGGCACGCACGCCGTGTGGTTCAACGAACGTTTGTTGACCTCACCCGAACAAGCCGTCGCGGAGTGTATCATGATCACCGTTCGCCGCGTCCAGGATCTCCCTGATTCCGCCCGCGCAGTGAGCAAGCAGCAATCCCAATTTCACACCCAACAAAAACCCGTCACCGGCGCCATCATGTCAAACATGATCGGCATCTGCCCCGAATGCCACGGACAGCTCGAGCATGCAAGCGGATGCGATTTTTGTCGCGATTGTGGCTATAGCAAGTGTAAGTGAGGTGTAACCAAATCCTACTCGACCGGAAAAAGCGCATCTGGAGTTTGGCCTTCAAGAAACATTGTGTCGGGCGAAATATCTTGTTCATGGGGCCATTGGACCGTCCCAAACGCTAGCGTCACTTCTCTGAAATAAGACAAATCGCTTAATTCTCTAAACACTTCATATTTCAGGTACGGCTTGACGTCGAATCTTTTCACACTTCCGTCATGAACTTAAGATCCAGCGTGTAGTCGTCATTCGTCTTTACTGCAACAACTTTTATCATTCTTCGAACTTTCTCAGTGGGTCGATTTTAAAAAATGTGTTCACCGTCAAAATGTGCTGCAATTGTTTGGACCATGGCTTCCTCTCTCTCACGGCATTCTACCTGTGCTCAGCCATAGAAGCGCAAGTAGGCGGCTAAGAAGGCAAATGATAAGATTGCTGGCGGCTTAGCATCTCCAAAGAGGTTATGAAACGCGAATCTATTATTAGCCCTACCCGTTTTGTCAGTTTGCCCGCTGAGCGAAGGAGCTACGACGAAATTGTAGATCTCTTTGCGCGAGGAGCCTCATCGGCAGAAGTTCTGGCCTTCCGGCCTTCACAGGAAACGCAGGCGAGGGTGCGTGAGTTACTCGAACGCAACGCAGCTGATGAGTTGACGGAGGAGGAAGCAGCGGAACTTGAGCGGTTTGGTGAATTGGAACATCTTATGCAATTGATAAAAGCTCGGGCTCAGGAGTATCTCGAGACGAAGACATGAATCAAGTCTGTCCTCGTGTTCTCTCCGCGCTCTGAGTACGCAAGCCATGACATCTGTCTCTTATACACAT
>JBKPJS010000376.1:0-2323 GCA_046730815.1 Acidobacteriota bacterium | reverse complement strand
GGCCGGATTAAAGTACGAGATATCAAATTAAACATCAGACGAAGAGCTCCTTAAACGAGTTTCCTTCCAGTTCCACTGCTACGGTAAGGAAGAATCGAGGACATTCTGGCAAACGAAGGTCCGCCGCATCAAGCCTGTACTACGTTACGTTCGGAAATGCAGTTTCAAAAAGTTGGCAAATGGCTCGCTTGACACGCAGAAACGCGCCGCATAATCTTGCCTTTCTTTGTATAGAGACACTGTGGGGCTTCTCCAGGTTACAAAGGCGGCTACGCCCGGGCGGAATTCTGTCCCAAATTTGCGACCGGTCTTGTCCCACAATCGAGACGAAAGTCAACGGAGCGCGGTAGCGCCAAGTCAATTCAAATTGGAGGTTTTCGACAATGGCGGTGAAGGTTGGTATCAACGGATTCGGTCGCATCGGACGCAACATCTATCGCACTTCTATCGGTGATCCTGACATCGACTTCGTAGCCGTCAATGACCTGACCGACACCAGGACTCTCGCGCATCTGCTGAAGTACGACTCGGTGCTCGGCAATCTCGATCATCAGATCACCTCGACGGAAAACGGGATCAGCGTCGAGGGCGACGAGTTTCGCGTGTTTTCACAGCGCGATCCGGCGGCGATCGATTGGGAATCCGTGGGCGCGGAAATCGTCATTGAATCAACCGGGCTGTTCACCAAAGCTGAAGATGCGAAGAAGCACCTGCGAGGCACTGTGAAGAAGGTGATCATTTCGGCGCCCGCGAAAAATGAAGACATCACGATCGTGCTGGGCGTCAACGAGGAGAACTACGATCCCGCCGCGCATCACATCATCTCCAACGCTTCGTGCACGACAAACTGCCTGGCGCCGGTGGCTAAAGTGGTCCATGAGAAGTTTGGCATTCGTGCGGCGCAGATGACCACGATCCACTCTTATACAAATGATCAGCAGCTTCTCGATCTGCCGCATAAAGATTTGAGGCGCGCGCGAGCGGCGGCGCTTTCGATGATTCCGACTTCGACGGGAGCGGCCAAAGCAGTCGCCCTCGTGTTGCCGGAGTTGAAGGGAAAGTTTGATGGGATCTCCGTGCGGGTGCCGACTCCGAATGTTTCCCTCGTCGACGTTGTGATGGACCTCGAGACGGAGACGACTGCTGAGGATGTGAATCGCGCGTTCAAGGATGCGGCGAATGAAGAGTTGCGCGGCATTCTCGATTTCTCCGAGGAGCCGCTGGTATCGAGCGATTACAAGCGCAACTCAAACTCGTCGATTGTTGATGCTGAGTATACGAAGGTGATTGGCGGGCGAATGTTGAAGGTGTTGTCGTGGTACGACAACGAGTGGGGGTATTCGTGCCGTGTGCGGGATCTGATCAAGTACATCGCCAGCAAGGGCCTATAAGGATTTCATCTTGTCAATCCTGAAAATCCTGTAATCCTGTCAAAAGTTTTTGTGGCTAAACTGTCGATAAAAGATTTGGATCTTCCTGGCCGGCGCGTCTTTATTCGCGTCGACTTCAACGTCCCCATCAAGGATGGGAAAGTCGACGATGACTCACGGATAAGAGCCTCACTGCCGACTATCCAATACGCAATCGAGCAAGGCGCACGCGTGATCCTTGCGTCACACCTTGGACGACCCAAGGGACAACGAATCGAGAAGTACAGCCTTCGTCCTGTCGCAGAACATCTTTCTCAACTTTTGCGGCGACCGGTGGCGTTTGCCGAAGACTGTGTCGGCGAAGCGGCTGAGTCAAAGGTTAAAGAGCTATACGATGGAGATGTGTTGTTACTCGAGAACCTTCGTTTTCATTCTGAAGAAGAGAAGAACGACGACAACTTCGCCAGGCAGTTGGCGGGCCTTTGCGATGTCTACGTTAATGATGCGTTCGGGACCGCGCACCGCGCGCATGCATCGACAGTTGGCATAACTCGCCACGTCTCGAAGGCTGCGGCTGGTTTGCTGATGGAGAAAGAGCTCGAGTATTTAGGGCGTGCCATCCACGATCCTGAGCATCCGTTTGTAGCCATACTCGGCGGCGCCAAAGTTTCGGACAAGATCCCGGTCATCAACGCGCTAATCGATCGGGGCGTCGATAAGATCCTGATCGGCGGCGCGATGGCTTACACGTTTCTGAAGGCTGAGGGTTTTACCGTCGGCAAGTCTTTAGTCGAAGACAGCATGATGCCGGAGGCGCTCGAGATTAAAAAGCGAGCTGAAGAGAAGGGAATCGCGTTTCTATTACCGACTGATCATCAGGTAGTTGATAGCTACGAGCCGATCAAGGGGCAAAAGATCGTAGCGAAAACGATCCCGATCGAGTTCACTAACAT
>JBKPJS010000375.1:0-19081 GCA_046730815.1 Acidobacteriota bacterium | reverse complement strand
CCCAAAATCCCCAGGTTGAATTTCAAACGTCTGCACCTCCCCGTTCTGCGCCTCGGCCACGTACGTCTTTCCCGCGAGCGTGATCTCATCCAAACCATCTTCACCATGGACCACCCACGCGCGCTCGGTACCGAGCGCAGCCAGCACCTGCGCAAGCTTTTCCGCAAGATCCTTGCGCCACACGCCAATGATCTGTCGTGGCGCGCCGGCCGGATTACTCAACGGTCCCAGCAAGTTGAACGTCGTGTGAACACCCAGTTGGCGGCGAATGCCTGCAACTCTAGCCGTCGCGCCGTGATACAGCGGCGCAAACATGAAGCAGATCCCAATCTCATTGAGCGCGTTTTCAGACACCAAAGGAATCGCCGAAACGTTCACGCCCAATGCCGTCAATAGATCAGCGCTGCCTGATTTACTACTCGCTGCTCGATTTCCATGTTTCGCGACTGGCAAACCCGCGCCGGCAATTACAAAGGCCGCCGCCGTCGAGATGTTAAAAGTTTTCGCGCGACTCGATCCCGTTCCCGCAGTGTCGATAAAGCACGGATGTTTTGAAATCACGCGAACTGCCCGTGAGCGCAACCCTTCCGCCATTCCGGTCAACTCTGCAACCGTCTCACCTTTCGTAGCCAACGCTACCAAGGCACCTGAGATCTGCGCGTCGGTTGCTTCGGCATCGAGCAGAGCTTCGAGCAGTTCGGAGGCCTCATCGCGATTCAAGTCTTCGCGACGTACAAGCCGCACGAGAAATTCAGTTAAGGGATGATTAGCCATACGAGTGAGGACGCTACAGTTTCAGGAAGTTTGCCAGCAGTTGTTTACCGTCGGAGGTCAGGATCGATTCGGGATGAAACTGCACGCCTTCTACTTTCATTTCACGATGACGCAAACCCATGATGATATCGTCTGCGCTAAACGCGGAGACCTCGAGACAAGCCGGCAAAGACTCCTTCTCGACGATCAGCGAATGGTAACGTCCGGCAAGAAAGCGGTCGTTCAGTCCGCTAAAGATCGTCTTGCCGTCATGACAAACTTCCGAGGCTTTGCCGTGCATCAGTTCGGGTGCGCGAACTACCTTGCCGCCGAATGCTTGGCCAATCGCCTGATGGCCCAGGCAGACGCCAAGCAAAGGTATCTTCCCGGAAAATCGCTGGATGACTTTCAGAGTTATTCCGGCATCGTCCGGCGTGCCGGGACCGGGTGAAATGACGATTCTCTCCGGTCGCAAATTGTTCTCAATCTCCTCAAGCGTGACTCGATTATTACGACGCACCTCTACCGTCTCGCCAAGCTCGCCAAGATATTGAACGAGGTTGTAAGTGAACGAGTCGTAGTTGTCGATTACTAACAGCATGTTTAGCCACGGGTTATTTTTTACACGGATTGACGACTGCGCGATTGATCTTTACTGGCTTGTCGGGTTTCTCACCGTTCGCGGGCGCCTGGTTGATCGCATCCGCAACTTCGATCCCTTTTGTCACCGTACCAAACGCAGAAAACTTACCATCAAGATGCTGCCCTGGTCCTACAAGAATAAAAAAATGAGTCGTGGTGCTGTTTGGTTCGTCAGTACGCGCCATCGAAACAATGCCGCGAACGTGTTTGACGATCCCCGGCTCATCGGGGAGTTTGCGCGTCATTCGCTTCGCTAGCTCCGCATTCCATTTCTCACTGGTTGAAAGATTGCCACCCTGAATAACGAAGCCCTTGACCGTGCGGCTAAACGTTGTCGTATCGAGCGCGCCGGTAGCGGATAGATTCAGGAAATTTCTCACCGCTTCCGGAGCAACTTCCGGCATGAACGAGATCTCGATCGCGCCGAGTTCAGTCTCCAGCGTGACGCACTGGCTCGCCATTTTCTCAACCGACGCACCGTCGAAAGGTTCAGCCGCATTTACCTCGGTTGTTGTTCTGGCATTGGCCTTCTTTGGCGGCTCGGTTGGCGCGTTGGATTGCGCACTGATAATCGTCACTCCCAAAACCAAACAAAAAATAATTCCTGTAATCTTGGAAATCATGTAAATCCTGTCTACAGTCCTTTCTGCGCCATCTCAATCGCACGAAACATCGCGCGCGCTTTGTTCACCGTCTCCGCATATTCATGTTCGGGGATCGAATCGGCAACAATCCCCGCCCCTGCCTGAACTGAAACTTCTCCATTCCGCAAAACCATCGTCCTGATCGCGATACACGAATCGAGGTTATCGGCGTAGTCCATGTACAACACTGACCCCGCATAAATTCCGCGAGGATCCGGTTCCAGTCCGCGAATGATCTCCATCGCGCGAATCTTCGGCGCTCCCGTTACAGTACCCGCCGGAAAACACGAAGCCAACGCGTCGAAGCGATCGAGATCATCACGCAGACGCGATCGCAGACTTGTTTCCAGATGCTGCACGTGCGAATAACGTTCGACGCGCATCAGATCTTCAACCTTGACCGAACCGTAATCGGAAACACGGCCAAGATCGTTGCGCCCGAGATCGACCAGCATCATGTGTTCCGCGATCTCCTTCTCATCCGTTTTCAAGTCTTCGCTCAGCATCCAGTCTTCTGTTTCAGTTGCCCCACGTTTTCTGGTGCCCGCAATCGGGCGGTAGTCGAGTCGCTGCCCATGACAACGCACGAGCATCTCAGGTGAAGCGCCGACCACAGTCTCATCTCCGATTCGAAGAAAGAACATGTATGGCGACGGGTTTATCGCACGAAGCGCTCGATAAATCTGGAGCGGGTCGCCGTCGAACTGCGCCGAGAATCTCTGCGAAAGCACCACCTGGTAACAATCACCGGCAGCGATGTGCTCTTTCACCTGGCGCACGCCGTCTTCAAAGGCTCTCCGTGACCAGTTTGATTGCAACGAAATGTTGCCGGCGTTCTCACGTTGCGCTTGCATCCCCGGCAGAGGTCCGGTTTCAAAGATATTCTTTTCGATTTCTCGCGTACGAGCAACTGCGTCGTCGTAAAGCGCTCGCAATCGCTCGTGGCTTCCGCCCGCTTCTTCCGTGAAAACGATAGAGACGATCTCCAACCGCTGCTTCACGCGATCGAACGCGATCACGGTGCGGTAGAACATCCAGACAGCATCGGTTGGTCCATCGAGTGGTTGAGTGACGTCATCTCGCAAGGCCGGCTCAAACCACTGCGCCGCATCGTAACCAAGATAGCCGACAGCGCCTCCCGCAAAAGGCACGAGACCCGATCGACGCGCAAGCGAGCGCCCGCGGAAATAATCTCTGACCCATTCCGTCGCGAAACCTGGATACGACTCGGTCTTGCCGTTGCGCTCGACAACCGTTTGCATTCCCTTGCCGCGTACGATCATCTCCGGCTCGGCGCCGAGAAACGAATAACGAGCAATTCGCTCACCACCTTCGACCGATTCGAGCAAAAAAGCGTAAGGCGAATTACCGGCGATGCGCATGAAAGCGCCGACGGGCGTGTGCAGATCCGCCAACACCGAGCGCACGACCGGCACAACATTGCCCTGCCGCGCCTCGCTCACAAACGCTTCGAAATTGAGAGGTTGCAAATCCAGCATATTATCTGCGTAATCTGTGAATGGCTTTTATACCAAACGGCTGGCCGCGAGCCATAAGCCCCCATCGACTACCAACACAGTACCGTTGATAAAACTCGCGGCATCGGAACAGATGAAAACCGCCGCCTTCTCGATATCGGCGACTCGGCCAAAACGCCCAAGCGGGATACTCTTCCGTAAGTGGTCCTTCACCGGCTCAGGCACTAGACGGCTCATCCCTTCCGTGTCTTCGATTGGACCAGGCGCAATCGCGTTCACGCGGATACCATAACGACCCCACTCCACCGCCAGGTTGCGCGTCAACGCATCAACACCAGCCTTCGCCGCCGAAACGTGAAGCTGCATCGGCGTACCGAGATAATGAAGCGTAGCACTGATGTTGAGAATCTGTCCGCGATGTTCCTTGAGTTGCGCAAACGCCGCACGGCAAACGTTGAATGTGCCCTTAAGATCGATGTCCACGACTGTCCCAAATCCGTTTGGTGACAACTCCTCAGCCTTGCAAAGAAAATTTCCGGCAGCGCCGTTCACAACGATGTCGATCTTGCCAAAGTGTTCGATAGTTTGTGCGACGGCCTTTTCGACCTCTTCCGGATGGCGAACGTCTGCCGCGACAGCTAAGGCCTTGCCGCCAGCCTGATTGATGGCATCCGCCCCGGGTTGAAGATGGTCCATCTTCCGGCTCACGAGCGCAACGCCGGCGCCGGCTTCCGCCAGTGCGCGCGCTACTCCGCCCGTGATGCCGGTGCCACCGCCGGTAACAAACGCCACGCGTCCATTCATAATTCCGTCAACAAAGATTGCTTCGCTCATAGTGAATCCGTCTTCATCCGTAAAATCCGCGGCTCAACTCGCAACGCGGATCGCTTCTTCCAGTTTGAACTTTCCCTCGTATAACGCTTTGCCGACAATGACGCTGTCGAGCAGTGGTTCGCCGGCGTCGCGGAGACGTTTGACATCGTCGAGACTGGAAACGCCCCCAGAAGCTGTCACGCTTACATTCGCAGCACGAGCGACAGCCAGCGTCTGCTCGAGGTTTGGTCCACCGAGAGTTCCATCGCGAGCGATGTCAGTGTAGATGATTCGTTTGACGCCTGAATCGGCGGCTGATCGAGCGAGGTCGACAGCCCTCACCGGCGTCGATGTTTCCCAACCGCGCGACATGACGCGTCCATCGCGGGCGTCGATCCCGACACAAATCTTCGAGGAAAACCGGTGCACAAAGCTTTTCAGCGATTCGGGCGATTCAGCGGCAAGCGTTCCTAACACAATACGAGCAACTCCCGTGTCACAAAGTTGTTGCGCATCTTCAAGCGAACGCACACCCCCGCCAAACTCAACCGGCACATCGACTGCGTCAACAATCTTTCGCACAACCGTTCGGTTGGGCGAATCCGCTTCGTTAAAAGCTCCGTCGAGATCTACCACGTGAATAAAGTTCGCGCCGGCGGATGCAAACTCTTTCGCCACCTCGATAGGATTCTCGTTGTAAACAGTCATCTCAGACTTTCGTCCCTGCATCAGCCGCACACACAGACCATTCTTCAGATCGATCGCCGGTATAACAAGCATTATTCCAAGCTACGGTCAGTGCATCCACAGATTACACAGAAGAAATCTGTGCAATCTGTGGATGGATTTATCGCACTCCAATCAAACCCATCACTTCGTCAAATAACAATCCATTCGTCGCGATCGCATTTCCGCCCGAAGCGGTCCTGACACCGCACCAGTCACTAAACGTACCACCCGCCTCTTCCATGATCGGCAACAACGGAGCGCAGTCCCACAAATTCATCACCGGATCGAGCATCACATCTGCGCGTCCGGTTGCAACGAGGACGTAACCATAACAGTCGCCCCAGGTGCGGCATGTTCTCGCTCGCGCTTGCAACTGTTCCGCTGCACGGCCAAAGCCGTATCGCTCGCACGCTGAAAAGCTCGTAGACAACAACAGCGCGTCCTTCAGTTCGCGCGTAGTCGAGACTCGCGCCGGTTCTCCATTCAAAAAACAGCCCACACCGTTGGCTGCTGAAACGATCTCACCCAACGCCGGTATGTTCACTACACCGGCTTTCAATTCATCGTCGATCTCAATCGCAATCAACACACCATAAAGCGGAACACCGCGCACAAAAGCGAACGTCCCATCGATGGGATCGAGGATCCAACGTCGCCCCGAGCGTCCCGGCGTCTCGCCTTCCTCTTCACCCAGAACACCGTCATCCGGAAACCGTTCCGCAATCCGATTGCGCAGATACTCTTCGGCTTGTCGATCTGCGATCGTAACGTAACTGCCGTCTGCCTTCGTACTTGTCTCAGGCTGCTTGCGAAAGTACTGCAACGTGATATCGCCTGCGCCGCGCGCCAGTTCGACTGCGAAGTCGAGCAACTCTCTAAGCTCGTTCACCCACGCCTCCGTTGTTCGAGTTCCCCGGCAATCTCTTCAAGACTCACGCCGCGAGCAACGAGCAACACCACCAAGTGATAAACGAGATCGGAGACTTCTGAAACAAACCGTCCGCGGTCGTCGTTCTTTGCCGCGATGATAGTCTCCGCTGATTCCTCGCCGAGTTTTTTAAGTATCTTGTCGAGTCCCTCTTCAAAGAGATAAGTCGTGTATGAGCCGTCAGGACGCTCGTGTTCACGGCTTTGGATCAACTCGTAAAGTCGCGTTAGTAAGGAACTGTTTTGGGCTATCTCAAAACACGAAACAGCTCCCGTGTGACAGGCTGGTCCTGCCGGATCAACCAACACGACGATCGCGTCGCGATCACAATCGAGCGCGAGACTCACAACCTGCTGCGTATTGCCGGACGTCTCGCCCTTGTGCCAGAGTTCATTTCGGGAGCGCGACCAAAACCACGTCTGCCCTGTTTCAATCGTGCGGGCCAGGCTCTCTTCATTCATGTAGGCGAGCGTGAGCACTTCCCGAGTCTTTGCATTCTGAACAATCGCGGGTATCAACCCGCGCTCGTCGAATTTAATCTCGTGAAGATTGATGGCGCTCATCTTACTTCCAGTCCTCGATCACGCAGGTAATGTTTCACTTGCGCAATGGACAGCTCGCCAAAGTGAAACAATGATGCCGCGAGCACCGCACTTGCGCCTCCAGCGGTCAGCGCATCATAAAAGTGTTCCACTCTACCGGCTCCACCTGACGCGATCACAGGGATTCGCACGGCGCTCGAGACCGCACCCGTTAACTCGATGTCGTAGCCTGCGCGCGTGCCGTCGCAATCCATACTCGTCAGCAGTATCTCACCGGCGCCGAGCTTCTCCGCTCGCATGGCCCACTCAATTGCATCGCCCTTAACTGCTCGACGACCCCCATGCGTGTAAACCTCCCAACCACCTTCCTCACGCCTGCGCGCATCGATCGCCACGACCACGCACTGACTGCCAAACGTTTCAGCGCACGCACTGATCAACTCCGGATTCTCAACCGCAGCGGTGTTGAGCGTGATCTTGTCAGCGCCAGCACGCAGGATGACGCGAATGTCTTCGACCGAACGCAAGCCACCGCCAACCGTGAAAGGAATAAATACTTCATCAGCTACACGGCGCACCTGTTCCGCAACGATCGCTCGGCTGTCTGAGGAGGCGGTGATGTCGAGAAACGTTAACTCATCAGCACCTTCGAGATCGTAGCGCTTCGCCTGCGCGACCGGATCGCCTGCGTCCGTCAGCGAGACGAAGCGAATGCCTTTAACGACACGTCCATTGTCCACATCCAAACAGGGAATTATTCGCTTGGCCAGCATGGTTACCCACAGATAACACGGATTCTTATTCAGATCAGCGCTGATCTAAATAAAGAATCCGTGTTCATCCCTGTTCCCAAAATTCCTTAGCATCCGCAATCCCACATCCTGACTCTTCTCCGGATGAAACTGCACACCGCAGATGTTTTTCTCCGCAACAACTGATGCGTAGCGTGTTCCGTATTCAGTTTCACCTGCGATCACCGTTTGATCGCCCGGCTCACAGTAGAACGAATGCACGAAATAGCAGAACGAACTGTCTGCAACTCCTTCAAACAACGCGTGCGGCCGCGTCTGGTGAATACGGTTCCAGCCAACGTGCGGCACGACGAGGTCGTCGCTGAATCGCCGCACCTTTCCTTTCAAAAACCCCAGCCCGACCGTCGCACCAAATTCATCTGACTCTTCAAACAGCATCTGCATACCGACACAAACGCCAAGCAATGGTGTTCCTTCACGTACTCTTTCGCGCACGAGCCGATCGAAACCTCGCTCTTTCAGCGCCTTCATGCATGCGCCAAATGCACCGACGCCCGGCAACACTAACTTCTCGGCTGAACGCAGTTCACCCTCATCGCCGGTAACAATCGCTTCGCAACCTGTCGCCGCAAACGCTTTCTCCACCGAACGAAGATTGCCGACGCCATAATCGATGATCGCAACTCTCACAACGAACCCTTCGTGCTCGGAATCCCGGTGATGCGACTGTTGCGCTCGACAGCCTGTCGCAACGCGCGCGCGGACGCCTTGAATGTTCCCTCGAGGATGTGATGAGTATTCCGTCCTCGCAAACAATCGATATGAAGATTGAACTTCGCCGTTTCCGCGAACGAGCGCCAAAAGTGTTCGGCAAGCTCGACTGAGAAGTTTCCGATCATCTGACGTCGCGTAGGGACTTCGTAAACCAGAAAAAACCGGCCAGAGAGATCGATGACTGACCGGCACAGCGCCTCGTCCATCGGCACAACAGCTTCACCGTAGCGATTAATTCCCGTTTTATCTCCGAGTGCCTGGACCAGCGCCTGGCCCAACGTGATCGCGATGTCTTCGACGGAGTGGTGATCGTCAATCTCGAGATCGCCATTGCAAGTAATCTGCAAGTCAAACAATCCGTGCTTGGCGAAGAGTTCGAGCATATGCTCGAGAAACGGCAAGCCAATGGAGACGCTGGCTTGACCGCTGCCGTCGAGATTTACGTCAACACGCACGTCCGTCTCTTTGGTCTTGCGATGAACGGTTGCCGTTCGATTATTGTTCTTCATTCAGAGCCTTCAACAATCGATCATTCTCCTCGGGCGTACCGACGCTGACTCGAAAGTAATCACCCAACATCGGATAGCTACTCACATCGCGAATCAGAATGTCGTGCTTTAACAAATCCGCGAAGACCCGCTTTGGATCCGTGGGGGATTTCACCACCATGAAGTTTCCCTTTGAAGCCACTGGCAATAAACCATTGATCTTCGACAACTCCGCAAAAAGACGTTCACGCTCCGAAATAATCCTGCTGACCAACGGACGGAGCTCGCTTTCATAGCTTTGGACAGCAACTTCCGCGGCTATCTGCGAAAACGCATTCAGGTTGTAAGGCAACACCGCTTTACGAATTTCGCGCACCAGATCGGGCGCCGCGAGTAGATAACCAATCCGCAAAGCGGCGAAAGCCATGGCCTTCGAGAACGTCCGCAACACGATCAAGTTCTCGTGATCGTTCAATAAAGGAACGACGGAGTGTTCGGCAAACTCATGATACGCCTCGTCGATGACGACGAGGCCGCGCGAGGTTCGCAACAGGGTTCTCAAACAACTCTCATCGATTACACAGCCGGTCGGATTGTTGGGCGAACAGATAATCGTGACGTCCGGCTGCCGTGCTTCAACGATTCTTTGTAATGCTTCACTGTCGTATTGCAAGGCGGAGGTTAGAGAAACGCTCTCGACTTCACCCCCCAGCACTGTCGCAACTTGCCGGTAAAGAGCAAAAGTGGGTTCCGAGATCAGCACACTTTTCCCAGTCGCGATAGTCACGATCAGCAGCGCCTGGATGAGCTCATTAGAACCGTTACCGGCGATAATTCCATCGGCTTTCCATCCTGCGAACGCCGCTAGTTGCTCATGCAGGCTTACCGGTACGAAGTCGGGATAACGCGACCATTTGCGCGCGGCAAACCGGCGAAGTACCTCCTCTTTTATTCGCGTTGGCGCATCCCACGGGTTCTCGTTCTGATTGAGTTTGACCGACGCGCGATGCGGTGAAAGTGTATATGCGCGCAGCGCCCGGACTGCTGGTTTAATGGACTCTAATGGATTCATAACGACGGAAGAAAGTCTCACGCAAAGGCGCAAAGGAAGACGCAAAGAGGCTCGCTAGGTGATCTCTGCGTCTCCCTTTGCGTCCTCCTTTGCGCCTTTGCGCCTTTGCATGAAATATTCTTCGCTCCTTATTAATGCCGACCTCGCATGCGCATTCAGGCCTTCACACTCAGCCAGTACGGCGACGCTCTCCGCGGCTGATTCGAAAGCCTCCTGGGAATACCGCAAGACACTCGTTCGCTTCACGAAATCATAAACTCCCAATGCCGACGAAAAACGCGCAGTCCTGCTCGTCGGCAACACGTGGTTTGGACCAGCAAGGTAATCCCCAACGGCTTCCGGCGTGTAGGCCCCGAAAAAGATCGCCCCTGCATGATGAACTTTCTTTGCTATCGCTTCGTCGTCACTAGTTATAATCTCAATATGTTCGGGCGCCAGCTCATTCACGATCGAGCACGCGTCGTCCAACGTCTCAACCAGCACGATCGCGCCGTACTCTTTCAACGACGCCATCACGATCTCAAGTCGTGGCAATGATTCTGCCTGCCGCTCCATTTCCTTCGCGACGTTGTTCGCCAGCCGCTCGCTGTTTGTGATCAAAATCGCTGACGCATCTTCACCATGTTCCGCCTGGGCCAACAGATCCGCCGCGACAAAATCAGGCCGCGCGGTCTCATCAGCAACGATCACGACTTCAGTCGGCCCGGCAATCGCATCGATGCCGACTACTCCAAACACAAGCTTCTTCGCAGCCGCCACATATTTATTTCCCGGACCGGTAATCTTATCCACACGTGGCATTGTTTCCGTGCCGAAAGCCAACGCCGCTATCGCCTGCGCGCCGCCAATCGCATACACCTCCCTAATGCCAAGCTCGATGAGTGCCGCTCCGACAGCCGGATTTTGCGACAACGTACGCGGAGGTGTGGTCACAACGATTCGCTCGACACCGGCGACTTGCGCTGGCACGACGTTCATCACCACTGACGAAGGATAAGCGGCCGTCCCTCCCGGCACGTATAAACCAACTCGCTCCAGCGGCGTGATGCGTTGGCCCACCTGAACACCGCTCCGCGGACTGATAGTCCACGATTCTTCAACCTGTCGCTGATGAAACTCTCTGACGTTCTCAATCGCCTCACGAAGCGCGCGTCGCACACGTTCATCGGCGCGCGCAGCAGAACTCCGCAGCTCCTTCTCGCTTATTCGTAGTTGTTTTAACTCAACCTTATCAAACCGGGCTGTGTAATCGATCAGCGCCTGGTCTCCACGCACCCGCACGTCATCGATGATTGACCCTACGACACTCATCAACTCCGCATCGAGCGCCACCGACCGTGACGCCAGACGCTCCATCAACTCAATCTTGTTAATCCTGTCAATCATGTCTAACCTGGACCACGGATTCGAGCGCTTTGAGTAATCTCCCAACCTCATCACTCTTCAACTGGTAACTCGCGCGATTCACTACGAGGCGACCTGTCGATTCTGCAATCTCCTCAACCACAGTCAAACCGTTCTCGCGCAGCGTCACACCCGTCTCGACCAGATCGACGATCATGTCCGCCAGTCCGAGCGCGGGCGCGAGTTCGACCGAGCCGGAAAGCTGAATGATCTCGACCGGAATTCCGCGCGCGCCAAAATGCGCGCTCGCAATCTGCGAATACTTTGTCGCTACACGGATCATGCCCTGCACTTTCGTCATCGCCTGCACGTCCGCAGCGGCCACCACGATGCGACAGCGCGAGATACCAAGATCAAGTGGCAACAAGAGATCCGCCTGCGACTCGAGCAGCACGTCGCGTCCGACCACGCCACAGTCAGCAATGCCATGTTCCACGTAGACCGGAACGTCCGCAGGTTTCGCAAAGATGAAACGATACTGCCCCGTTTCGTCCGTCAGCGCGAGCCGTCGCGAGTTGACTGCATCGTCGCTCAAGCGAATACCGGCGCGCGCCAACAGCGACAACGCGCTTTCCTGCATCCTGCCCTTTGCAATCGCAATCGTGATCATTGCTCCGCGCTCGCCCTTCGTCCGAGAACTTCGGTGAGTGCGTCGAGGTTGAGCACGAAACCAACCGCAGGCTCCGCACGACCAAAGCTTCCCGTTAGACCGTCGTAACGACCGCCGCGTCCAACACTCGACCCGGCGCCGTGAACAAAAACTTTCAGGCTCAAACCCGTGTAATAGTCGAGACTCGAAACGTCGCCGAGATCGATCTCAAAAGAATCCCCGAGTCCGTGCGCTTCGATCGCGGTCCAAAGCACGTCGAGTGAGTCGAGTGCAGCGACGGATCGAGCATTGGTGATTACGCTTCGCGCCGCTTGAATCACGTCTCGCTTGCCGGTGAGTTGAGTTGGCCGCACAAACGCGCGGGCCTCGCTCGCGCCACAATTTTGTAAGAACTGTTGTAACTCCGCGCCCTGGCGCGTATCAATTAAACGGCGCAATTCTTCGCGCGCTCGCGGTTCCAAATTCAAACTTGCCGCGACGCCGTTGAAGATTTCGACGTTGTTTATTGTGATGCAATAACTCGATTGCAGCTCTAATCGCGACAGAATTTCCGCGGCTAATCTCAGCACTTCGAGATCGGCCAACTTCCCGTCAATGCCGATCAATTCACAACCGAGCTGTGTGTTCTCGCGCCGCCATTCGGCGTGCGACTGTGTTTGTTGACGAAACACCGGCGCCGCATAACAAAAGCGTAGCGGCCGAGGTCTGTCAGCCAACAGCGTCGCAGCCATGCGCGCAACCGAGCTGGTTACGTCAGGACGCAGTGCGAGCAGGCGCCCGTCGTTGTCGGTAAAGCGGAAGCCGCGCTGAGCTTCCCGCTGACCCATTCCTTGTTCGAAGAGATCGTAATAATCGACCGATGGCGTTATGACCTCCTCGTAGTTCCAGCCCTGGAAGACCGACATCGCGACGTCTTCAACCCTGCGACGCAGACGCGCTTCGTCGCCGATGTAATAACGCATTCCGGCTGGAATTCTGGAGCTCATAGGTCAAAACTTTGACAGGATTTCATGATTCTCAGGATTAACATGATTCTTGTAAATCTTGAAAATCCTGTAATCCTGTCTAACCGCCCGGAATGAAAGGGCGCGATTGGACGATGTAGATCTGGCCCTTCATGTAAGCCCACTCGATATCCTGATCGCGGCTGCCGAAGACGCGCTTGATTCCAGTTGCTGCGCGGACCAGACGACGAATAACATCATCAGTCAAGACGATGCGATCACCGGTGATCGGCACTTCCTTCACACCGCCTTTTTCATCGAACGTCAGCAGGCTGTCCTCTGCTGAGCGTGTCAACACCTGGATCGCATTCGTGCGTGGGCGAAAGATTACTTGTTCCGCAATCCGCTGCCCTTCAACTACTTTAATTCCCAAACCTCGTTTGGCGCTGATGTAGATCGCGCCCTTATTTTCAGTGTCGAACGGGTCGGTGCTGATCATCACGCCAGAGCTTTCGGAATTGATTCCCTCCTGAAGCAGCACGGCCATGAAGATCTTCGAGTGGTCCACACTCGCACGCTCCCGCGCTTCGTAGGCTTCAAAGTTCCAGAGTGACGCCCAAACCTTCTTAATCGCATCGATCAGCTCCTGCTCGCCGCGAACGTTTGGGACGGTTGTGTAGAGACCGGCGCCGCTGAAATTTGGCAAGTCTTCGGAGTTCGACGAGCTGCGAACAAACAGGCCCTTGCCCGCGTATTCACGCTCAACCTTCTCGAGCACCATCCGCCGCAGCTCCGGATCGAATTCAGAGCTTTCAATCTTCTTTCGCAACTGAACTAGCTGCTCGCGCCGGTAAGCAGGATCGTGAACAAACTTCTGATCGTTGAGTAGTCCGAAGATCGTATCGTCCAGTTTGTTTCGCTTGATGAACTCGTCGTAGTAGTAAAACGGAATCGTGAAACCGTTGGGAACGACGATGCCCGGCAGTCGCGCGTTCAGCACCTCGCCGAGATTCGCCGACTTGCCGCCGAACGCGAGGCTCGATCGCGAACGCTGTTCGGCCAAACTAAGCAAACGCGTTTCGGACAAGTTGTAACGCGGCTTCATCACGTCCAAACGCTCAGCCTGGCGGCGCTGATACTCGCGCAACTGGTTCATGTCCGCGCGCTTAATCGTGTATTTCTCGCGCAGCGTTTCAAACGAGACCCACCAGCCGTCGTATTGCTTCAGCAGTTCCTTCGCGTTCTTGATGTAGGCGTTCGGAATTCCCCAACCTTTCGCGAGCAGGTTGATGTGCGAAAGCGGTGTTGAAGGTTGCGATGTGATGATTCCGGCGACCGGCGGTAATTGAACTGGGACTTCGTCGAGCACGAGGATCTCGTTGAAACCGATCTCGACGTGCTCGTCGAGCTTCGGAATGATGTGAATGCGCCCCAGCCCCCTTGCGACATTCAGCGCCTGGTACTCCTGCTCCTTTGCGATGTCGCTCTGCAAAATGCGCTGCACACCGGCGAGCGATCTTGTTGCTTCATCCTGGCGCAACGAGTTTGGCTTGAATGCAACCGGCGCGAAGAACGATTTGTTGATTACGTCGTAAGCGACTTGAATCTGATTGGCGGGGATCAGATCGCCTTCCCAAAACTCGAAGGTCCAACGCTTGAGTGGGAGTTGATACGCGAGCGTGCCGAGTATGAACCGGCGATTCGCATTCAGGTAGTTGTTCTGGAAAAACTCACGCCCCCGTTCGAGTGACAGGTACGTACCGTTGACGAAATCTTTGTGGAAGCTGTAACGCTTCTTGTTGACGTAATAGATCTTATTGCCGTCCTTGCGATCGATCACGAACATGACGTGCGGCAATGCGTAAGGCGTGTTGGCGTCGTAAGTGACCGAGATCGTATCGAACTGTGCTTGCGACTTAACTGCCGGAAGAAACTTTGGTCCAGTCTGGGCCGTTGCGGCCGAACATAGCCACAAAGCCAACACCAGCACAGATATCCAATTGGGCATTTTTTGTAGGGGCGGCCCTCCGTGGCCGCCCGTGTTCGATTGAGCCCGCGACGGGCGGCTACGGAGGGCCGCCCCTACAATTGCTTCCCTGAACGCGCGAGTAATTTTACCAGATCGTCAATATGGTGCTGCTCTGTCAGGAAGCTGTTAATGTTCACGCGCAACGCGCGTCGACCGTGCAGCACGGTCGTCGTCAACCATGCCTCACCGCTGCGCTCGATTATCTGCTGCAACCGCTGTTGTAGACGATCCAACTCTGGACCACTCAATTCGGGTTGTGGAACGAAACGAAAACAACACACGGCTGTTTCAACTTCGCCGAGGCGTTCGAAGCCTGGCAGAGCATCAATTTGCTTCGCGAGGTATTCCGTAAGCTCGATCTGGCGTTCCACTGTTTTCGCGTAGCCTTCGCGGCCCATGAACTTGATCGCCATCCAGAGCTTCAGCGAATTGAACCGGCGCGTGCCCATCTGCCCGTAACGGAAAAAATCGAACTCGACATCGGCCCCGCCCCGGTCTTCGCTCAGATACTCCGGAGTCATATCGAATGCATCGCGCAGGACGCGTCCACCATCGCGCACCAGCGTCGCGCCGCACGAGAAAGGAACAAACATCCATTTGTGCGGATCGAAAGTGATCGAATCCGCCAGCTCGATGCCGCGCAGCTTGTCTCTGTGTTGCGGAGAGAAAGCGAGTGTTCCACCGTAGGCGGCATCGACGTGATACCAGCAACCATTCTCACGAGCAATCGCTGCGAGTGGCTCGAGTGGATCGATAACACCGGTCGAGGTCGTGCCCGCGACGCCGACAATACAACACGGCACTAGCCCAGCTTCACGATCTCGTGCGACCGCCTCTCGCAACGCGTCAACGATTATATGGAAGCGATCGTCAGTCGGAATCTTGCGCAAGCCTTGGCGGCCAAGGCCAAGAATGTCGGCGCTCTTGTCGATTGAGTAGTGACACTGCTCCGAAGCGTAAATCACCAGATCGCCGGTTGCTGCGCGCACGCCGCGATCTTTAATATTGGTCGCGACGCTATCGCGCGCGCATTTCAATGCGATCAGATTTGCTTCCGAACCGCCGCTCGCTAATGTTCCAAAACTCTGGGGACCGTAATTCAGCAGATCGCATAGCCAGCGGAGTACGCGCGCTTCAATCATTGCCGACGTCGGTCCATTGCGCCACGCACCGGCATTCTGGTTGAGCATCGAGCTCAATGCATCTGCCCAGACGCCAATTGGCAACGGTGTCGGATTAAACTGGCCGAAATATTTGGGACTGGGAACGCCCATCGCGTTCGGCGCGATGTCATCGCGAAAGCGCGCTAGGATCTCCTCGAGCGCGATTCCCTTCTCGGGCAAGGGTTCGTTGAAGAGTTTTTCCAACTCTGCGGGTGTTGCTTCGGGAGTTACGCGCCGCGTCGCGAGCGTTGATACATGCTCATCAATAATTCGAGCGACGGCATGTCCCAAAAAACGATGCTGCTCAACAAAGTCGTCAATCATGATCTATTCTTTAAGCCGCAGATGAACGCTGATCGAGAGAGCTTCGAGCAATCTCTAAGCCTGAAGTTGCGGGCTTTCGACGTCGAACTGTCTCCCGAAACGGTAACACAACTCGGGGAGTTCTACAGTTTACTCAGTCGCTGGAACGAGCGCCTCCATCTCGTCGCGCCCTGCTCACCGGAGGAATTCGCGACGCGGCACGTGCTCGAATCTTTAATGCTCTTGAAGCACCTGCCTCAGCACGCAAAGATAGCAGACGTCGGCTCCGGCGCCGGCTTGCCGATCATTCCCTGCCTGATTGCACGCGCGGATTTGGGCGCGACGTTGATCGAATCTTCGCAGAAGAAGTCCGTTTTTCTCCGTGAAGCCCTGAGTGCGGTTGACCGAACGGCATCGATTATCGCGCGGCGTTTTGAGGAGGTTGAGACGCCCGATGTGTCGTTCGTCACCTGCCGCGCGCTCGATCAGTTTATGCAACAACTCCCTGCGCTAATCGACTGGGCGCCAAGCGGTAGCACACTTCTGTTGTTTGGTGGTGAGACGTTGGGACAGCAATTAAAGGCGGCAAGTGTGAATTTCGAACAGTTCCTCATCCCGCAGTCCGAGAAGCGATACCTGTTTTTAGCCGCAGATTAACGCGGATTTATACGGATTGGGTCGTAATTTCTTCAGGAATCAATCCGTGTCTTAAGATCCGTGTAATCCGTGGTTAAGAAGGCTCTTCGCGCACAACTTGATGCGGCTTTTTGTCCTCCCTCAGTCCCTGAAACGATGGATGCCGGATCACGCCTTCATCCGTCCACTCCGTAAACGCAACTTCACCAACCAGCTTCGGCTCCGTCCAGACCGCGCGTCGCAAACCAGGATCTTTCGGGAGCACCGCAAAAGGTCTCTTATTTATCACCATCTTATCCAACTTTTTCTTCAACTCGACCCGCATCGCGTTCGTGTAGCCCGTCCCCGCCCGGCCGGCATAGATCAGTTTCCCTTGATCGTAAAACCCGAGGATGAGCGAGCTGAACGGTATCCCCTTTTCAGACAGTGTGTACCCGGCAATCACAAACTCCTGCCGCTTGATGCACTTCACCTTCTCCCAGTTGCGACTACGCGTCGATTCATACATCGAATCGGCAAGCTTTGAGACAATCCCCTCGATTCCCATCTTGCATGCCTCGTTGAAAAACTGTGCCCCGTTACCTTCGATGTGATCGCTGTAACGCAACACCCCGCGAGTTCCCAACGGCGACATCAGCTCGTCCAACACGCGCTTGCGTTCTCGCAAAGGAGTCCTCGTCAGACTAAATCCGTCGATATAGATCAAATCGAAAACGTTGAAAACGAGACCCGAGCCCGCGTTCCTGTTGATCGACTGTTGCAACCTTTGAAAACTTGCGCGCCCCGACGGATCCAACGCGACCACTTCACCGTCGAGGATGGCGCTCTTTACTGAGAGTGCTTTCACTGCCTTCCCTAATTCGGGAAACTTCGCCGTCCAATCGTTCTGGTTCCTTGTCCAAAACCGAACGTGACGACCTTCCAGGTGACACAGCAAACGGTAACCGTCAAATTTTAATTCGTGTAACCACTCGTCGCCCGCAGGAGGTTTGTCAACAAGGGTCGCTAGTTGTGGCGGGACAAACTCCGGCATGGCAGATTTACGCGCGCCGGGAAGGTTTTTGATTTGTTTGGCATTCATGGTCGGTCATTCTAATGGTTCGGCATCATGATTGCAGAGCCAAGTAGTGCAGTCGAGATTAGCCCCACGTTTGTATTGAAATAAATCGGGGCTGATTGAACGAGGTGTTGATGTTAATGAGAGACGGCAAGTTCGCGGTAGATCGCCCCAATCCGATCACGCAGCTGCGAGTTATGTACGCGATAAAATTTACCACGGACGTCTATCACCTGGTCCAACGCGGCGGACAAGATACCCTCTGTGGACTGAGAATTACTCGCATAAGCTCGGAAAGGAATACGGGCGGGTTACAGATGGTGGGCGAATTGCCCCTCACTAAGAAAATTTGCAAACACTGCGAAAGAATCAATACCCAGGATAATGGAAACTGAAATTGATTACTGAGAAACGGCCGTCTGGAGGGAAAACTCGTCAGGCAATCACCTTCAACCCGGCAAGATTTGCGATCGCCGTTACCAACTCTTCAGCCTCCACCGGCTTGGGTACAAAAAGATCGAAGCCACCTGCCAGCGCTCGAACGCGATCATCAACTCTCACGTGCGCAGTCAGCGCGATCGCAGGTGCTCTCTTCTTACCGATCTCTCGCACACGTATCTTTTCCATGAGGGAAAAGCCGTCCTCATCAGGCATTGCCAGGTCGAGTACCAGGACATTGGGTTCGTACGACTCCAAAACCTGGAGGGCCTCTGGAGCAGACTGCGCCGTGCGAACATGGGCGCGCTGTTGCTCGAGTAGTCTCGAGAGAAACTGAAGACTGTCGTGATCGTCGTCGACCAGCAGTAGTCGCACTCCCTCCAAAGTGGCGAGTGGCGTTGTTTTAGAATCAAAGGTGGTGTTGACCCTGGAGGTCACCGGTTTTTTCTTGCTCGAATCCGCGGAACGTGCGGGCGCAGGCAAACGGATTGTAAAGGTGGCGCCGCATCCATCCCCGTCGCTCTCGACAGCCACGGTGCCGCCGTGCAACTCAACCAGATGCCTGACAATCGCCAGACCCAATCCCAGTCCTCCATAGCGTCGCGTGTTCGAACCGTCGAGCTGGCTGAAGCGATCGAAAACATAAGGCAGGAAGTCGCGCCTGATTCCTTGTCCCGTATCACTGACCTTTATTTGAATGTTTGACTCGACACGTTCAAGTTTGATCGCCACCCGTCCACCGGGCGGAGTGAATTTGATAGCGTTGGAAAGCAGGTTCCAAACGACCTGCTGCAGGCGGTTGGCGTCGCCCAAAACACGCCGCGCTGACGACTCAAAGGTTACTTCAAAACTAATCTGCCTGGAATCAGCGGCAAGTTGCAC